>RFJA01000047.1 GCA_003695065.1 Alphaproteobacteria bacterium | reverse complement strand
GTCCGACTAGGCCCGAAGCTTATTCCTCAATCACCGGCGGCAGGTTTGCCACCGGCAGCGGACCGATGAACAATCGCCCGGACTGCATGGCGATGGGAATGGTGAGGCGGCCTTCTTCGTCATCGCTGGTAATATTGCGCAGCGTCTGCTTGACCGTCTCGGCTTCCGTAGCGTCAATTTCCCCCGCCTGTTGCAAATGGTCGATGACCGCTTCGTAACCCTTTACCTGGGCCGTGAACGCGCCCAATGGACGGAACCGGTCATCCAGAGAGACGCTACCCTCCACAATCAGGTCGAGCGCGCCCCACGCCATTGACAGTTGGGTCAGCTCCAGCGTCCCGCCCTGGTCGCGCCAGACCGCCAGTGCTTGACGATCAAACCGGTCCCCAGGCTCGCCACGGACCGACAATGTGGCCATAAAGCGCTGGATGGTCTCACCATAGGGGCTCTTCCCAAAGGCCGGGTGATGCAACCTCTCGCCCCGGATTGCCCATTGCGAACTGAGTGGCTCCAGCACCGCGTCGCCCTCGGCGGGTGTTCCTGCCAGCGCCGCCATGGTGTTGCCGGTCGGGCGCCGCCAGTGAAAATCCACGTTCTCGGCGGAAAAGACCTGGTTGCCGGTTTCCGATCCCGAAGCCGTGAGATGTTCGGTTTCCATGGCGATCCGGAGCGGCACCCGCGCCTCATCGGTGACCACGCTGGCGCGCATATTCCGGGTAACCAGCGTGGTCGAATCGGATGCTTCGGAGAGGGTTGCTGTCAGATCCTCCGCAAAAAGGATCGCATGGGTCAGCCGCCACGGTTGAAGGACAACCACAAGCTCGGGCGAAACCACACGCCAGGAGACCCCGTTGGGTTCCTCCCGAGCCATATCCAGATTGATCGCGGCGAATTCCAGCCGATAGGGAAACCCTCGAACATCGAGTGCATCATAGGCGATGGCTGCGCCAGCGCGACGCTGGGCGTCGATCGCAGCCACCACCTTTTTTTCGGCCTGATCGGCCAAAACAAACCAGAACACCACATAGGCGAGAAGAAGAGCCACCAACAGGGCAATGAATATCCGGAACCGCATTATCCCTCCGGTTCAAATTCGACGATGCTGTTATAGAGTGTTTCCGGACCATATTGAACCATTCAAACGGAGCAAGTGGTGAAGGACAACAACTGGGTCTTCGCCTACGGGTCGCTGATGTGGAATCCGGGCTTCGACTGGGCGCTTCGGCTGCCGGCACGCGCCTGGGGCTATCACCGCGCCTTTTGTATCTATTCCTGGCATTACCGGGGCACACCCGAGACGCCCGGGCTGGTTCTGGGCCTTGACCGGGGCGGTTCATGCCATGGTATCGCCTACCGCGTGCGCGACCGAGACTGGAGCGACGTGATCACCTATCTGGATGCCCGGGAGATGGTGACCGCCGTATATCGGCCGATCACCCTCACCATTGCCATAGAGGGCGGAGAGAGGGTGCGCGCGCGCACCTATGTGGCCGACCGCCAACATGAACAATACGCCGGACCGTTGCCGGCGGATGAACAGGCCCGGATCATCACCAAAGGCCGTGGGCTGGGCGGGACCAACATCGACTATCTCAGAGCGACGCTTGCCCACCTTGAAGAAATGGGCATCCGGGACCGTAGGCTGGAAGAAGTGGGCCGGATCGTCGCGGGCCAACCGTCAACGCCGGACCATCCTTTCGACGCTCAACCGCACTTGGAATAACCGCAACTGAGGCAACGGTCACAGCCTTCCTGGCGAACCAGCGACGGGGCAAAGCACTTTGGGCAGCCGCGCAGCCCCGAAGCCGGCGCGTCCCCGGCACCGGCCGCGACAAGGCGCGCGCGTTCGGCCTCCGCCTCGGCAGCCGCCGGATCGGGCATGAAGCCAATATTGATCAAATGTTGCTCGATCACCTCACCGATGGCCGCCAGAAGCGAAGGCACATACCGCCCTTGCACCCAGTGACCGCCACGCGGATCGAACACGGCCTTGAGTTCCTCGACCACGAACGAAACATCGCCGCCACGCCGAAAGACCGCGCTGATCATTCGGGTCAACGCCAGGGTCCAGGCGTAATGCTCCATGTTCTTGGAGTTGATGAACACCTCGAACGGACGACGACGCCCGTCCTGGATCACATCGTTGATGGTGATGTACATGGCGTGGTCCGAATCAGGCCAGCGCACCTTGTAGGTCTGGCCGGGCAGCACCTCGGGCCGGTCCAGAGGCTGGGTCATATAAACCACCCCGCCGGCCTCATACACGTCGGCCGGTTTGGGGGTTGGCTCTTCCAGCGGCAGGCGGGGTTGCGGGTTTGCCTCTTCCTTCTTCTTCGCCTCCAGCACGGCACCTGTCACCTCGTTGGGCCGGTAGGTGGTGCAGCCTTTGCACCCAAGGTCATAGGCTTCGCGGTAGATGTCCTTGAAGTCCTCGAAGCTTATGTCTTCAGGGCAGTTGATGGTCTTTGAAATGGAACTGTCCACAAAATCCTGCACGGCCGCCTGAATCACGAGATGGTCGCGGGGCGTCAGCTCCAGCGCCGAGACGAAACTGTCAGGCAGTTCTGCCTCTTCGCCAAACATCCGGCGGTACAACCGGTAGGCGTAATCGGTAACCTCTTCCTCGACCCGGCGGCCGTCGGGCATCAGCACCTTGCGGGTATAGGAAAAGCTGAAGACGGGCTCAAGGCCGGAAGAGACATTGTCGGCAAACAAGGAAATCGTGCCGGTGGGTGCGACCGACGTCAGCAACGCGTTGCGTATCCCCTTTTGCGCGATCGCGTCCCGGACCTCCCGGTCAAGCGCACCAACCGTGCTTCCCTCCAGATACTTGTCCTTGTCAAACAGGGGAAATACCCCCTTCTCCGCCGCCAGATCGGCCGACGCCAGATAGGCGGCGCGCTGAATCCGCGCCATCCATTTGCGGGTCAGCGCCACCGAGGCCTCGGACCCGTAGCGCTCGCCACACATGATCAGCGCGTCGGCAAGACCGGTAACGCCGAGCCCGATACGCCGCTTGGCGTGGGCCTCGTGGCGCTGCGCCGGAAGCGGAAAACGGGAGACGTCGATCACATTGTCCATCATCCGCACTGCGGTGGTGACCAGCCCGTCAAGTTCGGCGTCATCGATCCGGGCATCATCGGTGAACGGTTCACGCACCAGGCGGGCCAGATTGACCGATCCCAGAAGGCATGCGCCATAGGGCGGCAGGGGTTGCTCTCCACAGGGGTTGGTCGCCCGGATTTCCTCGCAGTAATACAAATTGTTACGCTGGTTGATGCGGTCGATGAAAATCACGCCTGGCTCGGCATAGGCGTAGGTGGCCTGCATGATCTTGTCCCATAGCGCACGCGCCTGAACGGTGCGATAGGTGCGCCCGTCAAATAACAGTTCCCACGGGTCATCGTTCTTGACCGCCTCCATAAAGGCATCGGTCACCAGCACCGACAGATTGAACATCCGAAGCCGGCCCTTGTCCTGCTTGGCATCAATAAAGGCCTCGATATCAGGATGATCGCAGCGCATGGTTCCCATCATGGCGCCGCGACGGTAACCGGCGCTCATGATGGTCCGGCACATGGCGTCCCACACGTCCATGAACGGCAGCGGACCGGACGCATCGGCCCCTACCCCTTTCACAGGAGCCCCCTTCGGTCTGAGCGTCGAAAAATCGTAACCGATACCGCCCCCCTGCTGCATGGTCAGCGCGGCTTCTTTCAGATGCTCGAAAATACCCTCCATGCTGTCCGGAATGGTGCCCATGACAAAGCAATTGAACAGGGTGACCTCGCGCCGGGTGCCGGCGCCCGCCAGAATGCGACCGGCCGGCAGGAACTTGAAATCCTCAAGCGCCTCGTAAAAACGCCGGGCCCAGAAATCGCGCTGGTCCGGCGCTTCCGGCTCGGCAAGTGCGGTGGCAACGCGGCGCCAGCTATCTTCGATGGTCTTGTCCTCGGGCAGGTGATCATTGCCCCGAAAACGATACTTCATGTCCCATATCTGCTGGGAAATCGCGGCGATGGAAGTCATGGGCATCCTTTATCAACGTCTCAACCGACCGTCACGACCATCGGAGGCCTGCGGCGCGCCCGGATCGCAACACATCACAGGGTCGTCCAAATGTACGTGGGCCAAGTGTACGCGCGGACCCGGAAATAATCAACGAAATGTTCACGTTATGTTTCCACAGGGGAATGTGACTTACCCTGCTCCGGAACACCTTTCAGAGCGCCGGACAGCCGGGTTATCCCCGTAATTCACATACAAGTTGTCCACAGGGCCAGGATCGGGAGGATCAGGATCGGGCGAGCTGGCGCCGTCCTTCCTCCAGAAGCCGCCCGGTCGCAGTTTCGATGGCCTGCTCAAGCCGGGCCATGAACTCTTTTCTGGGCAATCCGGGCGGAATCGGATCAAGATATTCAGCAACGATTCTAAAGTCGGTTCGGCACAACCCCGCCTTGGGCCACACCAATCCGGAATTCAGCGCCACCGGCACCACGGGAACGTCCAGTTGGCGGTAAAGGCCCGCAACGCCAGGCTGATACCCCCTGTGCTCGCCCGGTTTCACGCGGGTGCCTTCGGGAAATATGATCACCGGTCGGTGCGCCGCAAGCCGGCTTCGCACCCTGTTGATCATACGGCGCAGGGCCCGCCCGCCGCCATTTCGATCAATGGGAATCATGCCGGAACGCAGGCAGAACCAGCCATAGATGGGAATTCGCAGCAGTTCCTTCTTGAAGATAAAGACCGGTGCCGGCAGCTCCACAAGAAACACGATGGTATCCCACGCCGACTGATGCTTTGCGGCGATCAGACAGGGGCCATCGGGCAGCCGGTCACGACCGCGAAATTCGTGGGTTACACCGACAAGAGCGCGCAGCAGGAGCAGAACACCCCGGCCCCAAACCCGTTGAACCCCGACACTCCAGCGCGCAGGTCCCAGAAGAAGTGGCATGGCGAGAACGGCCACGACCACCGTCATGGCCAAGAAACAGACACGAAAAGCCGTCACGCGTACCCGGGTCATCACGATTCCACTCAGGACATATGGGAAAGGTCCGGTTCAGCCGTGATCGGCGGCGGCGGACCGAAACGATAACGCAACAGGGCAACCCAGTATTTGGAATATTCCATGGCCAGCGACAACAGACCCGGTGACCGCGCGCCTTCGACGGTCAGTGGCGACACCGGATGAGCCACAAGAGTGACATCGGGAATCGCTCGATGCAACTCCAGAAGGCTGCGCGGCATATGATCATAGGCGGTGACAACGCGCAAACGGCGGTACTGATTCCGCCGCGCCCAGGCCGCCGCTTCGATGGCGTTTTCCTGTGTATTCTGGGCAACCCGGCCGAGATCAATACAACATTCGAAAAGCTCTTTCGAGATGCCGATCACACGGCGCAAGGTCTCATCCTTGATGCGCTGGTTAACACCGGAGATCAGGAGCCTTTCAGCGCGCCCCTGCGCCAGCAAAGCCACGGCCAGGTCGATCCGATGCGCGCCACCGGTGAGCACCACGATCCCGTCACTGTTCTCGCCCTCGGCTTCGGGCGTCAGCGGAAGGTTCGCCGCCCACAGCAGAAATCCACCCAGCCACAGCGCGACCGTCGCCAGGGCAACCAAGCCAAGCACCCTGGGCAATCGCGCCCGGACCCATGCCCACCCGCGCAAGCGGCGAAATCGCACCACGACTACCGCCCTTTCCTGCGTCGTTGACCCATGTTCGTTCCCCTTGGCCGGTGATCAGACCATGCGCGCCAGGGCACGCAGAACGGTGAGCCGAGCGGTGAACATCGCAATGACCCCGGCTGCCAGCGGCAGCACCAGAAGCACCACCAGATCGCCGGGCTCCAGCGTAACCTTATCCAGTATTCCACCGCCCAAAGAGCGGAGAAAACTACGTCCCAGCACCAGCGTGACCCCGGCCGCCACGAGTCCGATCAGGCCGCCCTTAAGCCCCAGTTTAAGAAACCGGACCTGAAATTCGCCCGCGATCAGATTGTCCCGCGCGCCAATGATATGGAGCGTCTCGATCGTCTCGCGGTGCGCCGCCAGCCCTGCGTGAGTGCCGAAAATCACGATGGCCACCGTCGCAAGAGTCACCAGTCCGACCACGGTTACTGCCGTACCCTCGACCATACCCGCCACCGCGTGCAACCGGCTCAGCCATTGTTCATTGGTGTCGAGAGCAGCGTCCGGCGCCACCTCCCGGAGCTGTCTGGCCAGCGCCGCCGTATTGATCAGGCGATCCGGGGCCAGGGTGACGTCAATCAGCACCGGCAGAGGCAAGTCATCACCCACATTGCCTTTGCCGAGCCACGGTTCCAAAAGTGCCGTTATCGCCCCCAAATCCAGCCGGTTCACCGTCTCTACCCCGGGGGTTGACGCGAGCAGGGCCTCGGCGGCCGCCGCCTGGGCATCGCGGTCGGCGGGGTCGGCCGCCACAACCTGAACCGTGAGACGACGGCCGAGATCGCTGGCCCAGTTGGCCACCGCATCATGCACGCCAAGCGCGCTCGCCAGCGCGATGCCAGAGAGGAAAACCATCACCGCAATGACCCAGGGCAGCAAACGCCCGCTGACGCGGTCGGCTCGGTCGGACAGAAATGGAACCCGGCGAGTCATGATCTAGTACCCTGCATCCGGTTGCCCCGCCCCGACTGCCGATGCCCGGTCCAGATGGACAAGTTCTCCCTGGAACAGCCGCAATTGCGGTGCCCCGACCCGACTGACCAACCCCATATCATGGGTTGCCACCAGAGTGGTCGTTCCCAGCTTGTTCAGTTCCACGAACAGATGCAACAATCGGTTGGCCATCTCCGGATCCACGTTACCGGTGGGTTCGTCAGCCAGCAGCAAGTCAGGCTTGCCAATGACCGCCCGGGCAATCGCCAGGCGCTGCTTTTCGCCACCCGACAATGTCGGGGGACGGGCTTCCAACCGGTCGGCCAAACCAACCCAGCTCAGAAGTTCCTCTGCGTGCTCGCGTATAATCTTGGGGTCGCCGCCTGCGATCCGAAGGGGCAACATGACATTGTCGATGGCGCTCAGATGATCGAGCAGCCGAAAGTCCTGAAAAACCACCCCGATCCGGCGGCGCAGCGCCGGCAATTCGTCACGGCTGACCATGGTCAGGTCCTGGCCGAACATGGTAATGATGCCACGCGACGGACGGTGGGCGAGATAGAGAAGTTTCATCAGCGAAGACTTGCCCGCCCCCGAAGGCCCTGTCAGGAAATGAAACGATCCGGGCTTGAGCTCGAATGAGATGTTGCGCAACACCTCGGAACCCAGGCCGTAGCGCATGCCGACATTTTCAAAGCGTACCACGGCGCTCGTCTTCCCGTCTCACGTCCACACCATCGGCCGGTCATTCGCTGACCAAGCCTCAACATGGCATAGGGGGACGGGCGGCGTCCAGAGGATAACTTGTTCGCGTCCCGCTATTGCCAAGACCGGGGACGAACGCCTATAAGAGACGAAATCGGTAGTCTTGACAGGGCGTTAGATGATTCTTACCTGCCCGAATTGCGCAACGCGTTATCTCGTCAATCCGGCGAAGCTCAGACCCGGCGGGCGCAGGGTGCGGTGCGCGCGCTGTGGCGAGACCTGGTTCGAGGAAGCCCCGCCGCAAAGCGAACCGGATGCCCCGGATCAGGTTCTGCCGCCAGAGGCCAACCCACAGGTGGCGCCCACGCCGGATCCGGCGGCAGACGCCGAAACAAGGGCTTCGCGGCGGGCACACAGGACGCCTCCGCGCCGTTTCGGTGATACGCCCAATCTGCCGGCGATCCCCGGGGTACGCAATCGCTGGATGGAAGTTGCCGGCTGGGTTGGACTGGTGGTTTTTGTCGTCGCGGTGACTGGTGGCGCGTGGTTTTTCCGCAGCGAAATCACCACCGCCTGGCCGGCTGCAACCCGGCTTTATGACACGCTCGGCATTGAAACGGCGGCGCACGCCGACGCGGCCAAACTGCCCCCTTTGGAGGACCGCCTCAGGTTCCGGGATTTGCGACCGACCCAGCAGTTCGTGGACGGGGTCCTGACCCTGATCATCTCGGGGCGTATCGAAAACGTCGGCCCGGTTGCCGAGACCGTACCGCCGGTGGAGGTGGTGCTTCTGGACGATCGTCAGCTCGACCTGGCCACCTGGCTTTTCGAGGTCGAAAAAGCGACACTGCAGCCCGGCGAGACGGTGACGTTCGAGACCCGGCTCGAAAACCCGCCGGCAGCCGCCCAGGACATCCGGGTCAGCCTGGCCTCCGGCACCGCGGGCGGCAACAGAAGGCGGTAGAGCCATGGCAAGGATACTGGTCGCCGAGGACGAGGAAACGGTCCGCAGTTTTGTGGTCAGGGCGCTCGAACATTTCGGGCATGACGTACGCGCCGTGGCCGACGGCGGCGCCGCCGTTCAGGAACTCGGCCGCCAGCCCTATGATCTGTTGCTCACCGATATCGTCATGCCGGTAATGGATGGGATTGCGTTGGCGCTCAAGGCAAGCCAGGACTTCCCCGACATGCCGATCCTGCTGATGACCGGCTACGCGGCCGAAAAGCAGCGCGCCCATAACCTGGACGCGCTGATTCACGACGTTATTTCGAAGCCGTTTACTATGGATGAGATCGGCCGATACGTACAACAGGCCCTTGATGCCGCCAAATGACCTTCCGATCAGAACCTGGACTCTAAGGTAGCGGACCAAACACACTATCCGGCAGCGGCAAACCGGAGCGGTCGTTGACCGGCGGCAACGGACGCCCCAGCGGATCCTTGACCCGCCCCTGTTCGTCCACCATCAATGGTGACGGGACGCTGTCGAGAACCTTCGACGCCATATCGAGCGCCGTCAGGACCTGTACCTGGGCCGAGGCGGCATTGCCTTCACCGTCGCCCTGCTCCAGCGACCGGACCGCGTCATCCATCGCCTGTCTGGCGCGATAGAACGCCTCCAGATGGGGCAGTCCGGCCCGGTCAAGATGCTCGATAACGGTCACCAGTGCGTCCCTCAGCGCCCGCTGATTGCCTGCCAGACGGCTCGCGCGCGGACCTTTATCAGCCGCCTGGCCCTCGGGCCGGATCGCGGGAACAAGGGCCCGCGACATCAGTATACGCTGCTCCCTGGTCAGCTCATCCAGCATACGCCGGGCATAGCTCGCCACCAGATACCGTCGGTAAGCCGTAGCGGACAGAACAAGATCAGGCCGCGTTTCGAGCCCTTCCTGCAGGTCGGCCAGCTCTCCCAGAACCGCACCCATGGCACCCTCCTGGGCCAGCAGGGTAAGCCGCCCGAAAAATCGGCGCAGGGCGGCCCAGTCGAGCGACTCTCGCAACTCCTCATCGGCGGCGATGCGAACGGCGGGATTGACGTAAAGCCGACTCGAACGGGCCCGACCAAACTCTTCGAACGCGAAGGCAAGATTGCGCAGCGCCGCCTCCACCTCGGGCGGCTGCGCGCCCGCCTTGATCAGCGCCATGGTCGCCCCGAGCGCGTCGTGCAAAGCAATTTCGGACAGCGACAACGTGCCGTCCTCGGCCCGAAGCGCAAGATCCCAGAGCAGGGACGTCATCTCCTCCACCGTGGCCGGGTCGGGATCGTTGCGCAGGCGCAGAAAGGCCAGACGCAGACCAAGATGAACGGTTGTATCCGCGGGAAAGGTGTCCGATTCGGTCAGGGCCGCCAGCCGCCGGCTCGCCATGTCCACTTCCGGATCGGGCCTCATCAACGCTTGACGCGCACTTTGAATGGCGAGCGCAGTCACATTGGTGAACCGGCGCTTTGGCAATGACACGGGAAACGCCGGCGAGACGCTGTCCTGCCCTTTTGCGTCCACCGCCACCAGTTCGCCAACCACCTCGGTCCCGGCCAGGGGGTGAGCGGTCAGATCGAGATACTGCACTTCGTCCAGATGACGGGTGCCATAGGCCGACAAATCGACCAGCATTGGCGTGGCCTCTGCATCGTCTGCCGGACGCAAGCGCAGGGCCAGATAGGACACCCCATAGTCGTCGCGCGCTTCAAGCGGCAACTTCACCGAAAGGCGAGGCGTCACCTCCACAGGCGCCGTCAACGCCACTTGCGGCGGCTCGTCAGGCACCACCTCGATCTGCCACCGGGCAAGCACGTGATCACCGAACGCCAGAACCAGATTGCTGTTGGCGCGGATTTCGCCAGCAATTTCGAACAGACCATCGGCCCGCTCGCGCAACGGCTCGTCAGCGCCGTCCCATCCCAGTACCGGCGGCCAGCGCGTCGACCGAGCGCGCACAATGATGCGGGCGCCTTCGGGAACGCGCACCGTCTCGCCTGCAGGCGAGATGGCGAGGCGAACACCGGGCTCCCGCGTGTAATCGGGCGGTTCGATCCTGGCATCAATGTCCATGTGCGGTGGCGGAAACAGGATCGACGGCATGAAGCCGACCACCATGCGCCGCTCCAGATCGCCGGCCGCGAGGTAGAGCCCGATCGCCAGAAACGGTAACAACAGCCCGTACCGTCCCCATCTTACGGGTGGCACGGTCTCGCCGGTGCGCAACACCCGGAGCGCAAAGACCGCGCGGCCCACCACGACACCCACCAGAACGGCAAACAGAACGCCGTGCACGAGCGGCGGAACATTGGGCCAAGGATCATAAAGCGATACGCCGGCATAGAAGAGGAACAGCCCCACCGCCGGCAGGAATGCGCGGCCCGCCGCCTTCACTGTACTCGTGTTTCCGGTCTTTGTTCCTGTCGATGCGTTCAGCGGTTGTTCCTCGGTCCGACTGGCACGTCCTGTCTACGCCCTGTTTTCAAGCCAAGGTGGCAACCGGTCCTGCGCAATCAGGTCCGCAACGCTGGGACGCGGCCGTATCACCGCATAGTCGCTACCGCGGACCAGTACTTCGGGCACCAGCGGTCGGCTGTTATAGGCCGACGCCATGACCGCGCCATAGGCTCCTGCTGAAAGGATAGCGACATAGTCGCCCGCCGCCAAGGGTGGCATGGGCCGCGCCTTGGCGAACACATCGCCGGTCTCGCATACCGGCCCCACCACATCGACCGGTGCGCGCTGGTCGTCAGTCGGCTGATTGAGGGGAATGATCTCGTGATAGGCATCGTACAGGCTGGGGCGCAGCAAATCGTTCATGGCCGCATCAAGGATCACGAAACGCCGGCTCTCCCCCTCCTTGACATAGATCACACGGGAAACCAGGACGCCCGCATTCCCGGCAATGAGTCGGCCCGGTTCCAGAATGATCTCGCAATCGAGTGGCTGGGTCAATTCGCGCACCAGGGCAGCGTAGTGATCGGGATGGGGCGGTGGCGCGTCCCCGGCCTCGTAGGGAATACCAAGACCGCCGCCAAGGTCCAGCCGCCGGATATCATGGCCTTCACCACGCAACATGGCGACCAGATCGACCACCCGGGAGAACGCCTCCCGGAACGGCCCGAGATCGGTGAGCTGCGAGCCGATGTGAACGTCGACACCCACCACGCGAATGCCGGAAAGCCCGGCCGCCCGCGCGTAGATATCCCGCGCCCGCGACCACGGGACACCGAATTTGTTTTCCTTCTTGCCGGTGGAGATCTTTTCATGCGTCCGCGGATCCACATCTGGGTTGACCCGCATCGCCACCGGCGCTTCCACCCCTTTCGAAACGGCCACTTCACTCAGCGCATCAAGCTCGGGTTCGGACTCCACGTTGAACTGATGAATACCGGCGTCAAGTGCTGCCGCCATTTCCGCGCGCGTCTTGCCAACGCCGGAAAAGACGATTCGTTCTGCCGGTACGCCGGCGGCCAGGGCGCGCCTGAGTTCGCCCTCGGAGACCACGTCCGCCCCCGCCCCTTCCTGGGCCAGGGTCCGGATCACCGCCTGGTTGCTGTTGGCCTTGACCGCATAACAGATCAGCGCCTTTTGCCCCTCGAACGCCTTGGCGAACACCCGGTAGTGTCGCACCAGCGTGGCGCTTGAATAGCAGTAGAACGGCGTGCCTACGGTGTCGGCGATCGTCGACAGCGGGACGTCCTCGGCATGAAGCGCGCCATCCCGGTATTCGAAATGGTGCATGGAATCAGCCTCCGTTCTCTTCGTACCCGGGCGGAGGCAACAGATCCCCCTTCTTGCCGCAACTGGCAAGCGTGAAACTCATCATCAAGACAACAACCACGGCGCGCAGCATCATATCCGCTCCCGGGCGGCCCGGATCGCCGCGCGCACCTGGGTTGGCGCGGTACCGCCATAGCTGGTCCGGCTGGAGACCGAATTTTCAACCCCCAGCACCTCAAACACGGCTTCGGTAATCCGCGGTTCAACGGCCTGCATATCGGCAAGGGTCAACTGTTCGAGCCCCACCCCCTTGCTCTCCGCCAGCTTGACCAGCGCGCCGGTCACGTGATGGGCGTCACGGAAGGGCATGTCGAGCGCCCGCACCAGCCAGTCGGCGAGGTCCGTAGCCGTCGCGAACCCGGCGCCGGCAGCAGCCCGCATGACCTCCCGATTGGCCTCAAGATCGCGGACCATGCCGGTCATCGCCTGGACGCAAAGTGACAAGGCGGCAGCGGCGTCGAAGGTGGCCTCCTTGTCTTCCTGCATGTCTTTGGAATAGGCAAGCGGGAGACCCTTCATCACCATGAGCAGGCTGTTGAGAGCACCAATCACCCGCCCCGCCTTGGCCCGGCACAGCTCGGCGGCGTCCGGGTTGCGCTTTTGCGGCATGATTGACGAGCCGGTGGTGAACTTGTCGGTCAGGGTCACGAACCGGAACTGGGCCGACGACCAGATCACGATCTCCTCCGCGAGTCGGCTGAGGTGCACCGCCGCGATGGATGCAGCGCTCAGAAATTCCAGCGCGAAATCCCGGTCGGACACAGCGTCCAGCGAATTGGCCGTCGGCCGGTCGAAACCAAGGGCCCGGGCCGTGGCCTCGCGATCAATGGGAAACGACGTGCCCGCGAGCGCCGCCGAGCCCAGCGGGCATTCATTCAAACGACGCCGGCAGTCGGCGAGCCGCCCGCGGTCGCGCGCCACCATCTCGAAATAGGCCATCAGGTGATGCCCGAAGGTCACTGGCTGGGCCGCCTGCAGATGGGTAAAGCCCGGCATCACGGCATCGGCATACTCTTCCGCCCGGTCGAGTAGTGCTTCCTGAAGTCCCTTCAGTCCGGCGTCGAGTTCGTCGATGGCGTCGCGCACCCAAAGCCGGAAATCCGTGGCCACCTGATCATTGCGTGACCGCGCGGTGTGAAGCCGCCCGGCAGCCGGCCCGATGATTTCCCGTAACCGGGCCTCCACGTGCATGTGAATATCCTCGAGCGCCGGGTCGAACGTCATTTCGCCCGCTGCAATTTCGCGCTCCACCTGGTCGAGACCCTGAAGGATCGCCTCGCCATCGGCCTCGCTCAAGATCCCCTGAGCCACCAGCATCCGGCAATGGGCGCGCGACCCCGCTATGTCCTGACGATAAAGCTTCCAGTCAAAGTCGATGGAAGCGTTGATTTTGGCCATGATTTCGGCCGGCGCGGCGGCAAACCGACCACCCCAGAGCGCATTGGCCGCGCCTCCCGCCCTGTTTTCCTTGCCTTTTTTTGCGCTCATCGCCACAGTCCCGGTTAAGGAGGTTGACCCCATGTCTCGTGCCGTCGTTCCCGTCGCCCTGGTCATTGCCATTATAGGCGCGCTTCTGATCTGGCTGTCCGGAGAAATGCTTCCCCCTGAAGACGATGCCCGGAATACGCCAAACACAGCCTGGCTGCAAGAGGCAGCCCGGGGGGAGATGACCAAACTCTTGCCGGCAAATTCCCCTGGACGCGCCCCCGATCAGCCATTTTTCGACGCCACCGGCCAGGCGTTTTCGCTGGCCGACTTCCGGGGCAAGGTGGTGCTTGTGAATTTCTGGGCAACCTGGTGCGCCCCCTGCCGCGCCGAGATGCCATCGCTGGAGCGCCTGCACAACGCGTTTGGCAGCGAAGATTTCACAGTTCTTGCCATCTCCATCGACCGCGGCGGTGCCGCGGCGGCGCAGCCCTTCCTTGATGACATCGGAGTTAGCGCGTTGCCGGTATTTTATGATCCGAAAGGGGCGTTGAGCCGGGCCTGGGGCATCTATGGTCTGCCGGTGACCGTCCTGATGGATCGCGAGGGGCGCGAAATCGCCCGCATGGTCGGCCCTGCCGAATGGGATAGCCAGGACGCCAAGGCGGTCATTCGCGCCGCAATCGAAGCTTGAGATAGACCGCGGGCACAACGCTGAGCACGCCTGCCCCGGCGATCACCTCCGCCACACCAAGGCCGGCCGCAAAGGCTGCCATACCACCCACGGCGGAAGCTACCATGAACGCTGCGTTCATCACATTGAGCGCCGCGATGGTTCGGGCGCGCCGGTCCGGCGTAGCGCGGTCCTGCAGAAGCGCGTAAAGTGGCACCACATAAAGCCCGCCCGCCGCTGCCAGCACCAGCAGGTCCACTGTCAGCCGCCACGCCACCGGCTGGGCCAAGAAGGCTGGCAGGTCCAGCAGAACGCCACCGGGGCGAACACCGTCGAGCGCGAACCAGAGGTCCACCGATACCACCGCCAGCACCATAGCCATCAGCGGCACATGGGCCGTGCTGACCCGCCCCCGGACCACAAGATTGCAGGCCAGGGCCCCGGCAGCGATTCCGACCACAAAGGTAACCAGGAAGAACACCACCACGTCCTCGTTGGCGCCAAGCAGCAGCTTCGCCAGATTGGGAAACTGGGCAAGGTGGGTGGCGCCCAGGAACCAGAACCAGGAAATGCCGAGCGTCGCCGGCAAGAGTGCAGGCGTTGCGGAATTTCGCATCAGCGCCCAGGTAGCCGCAAGAAAGTTGGTCCGGACTTGCAACGATGGATCCCCCGCCGGCGCATTCGGAATGAAGCGGCTTGCTATGTAACCCGCCACGCTGCAACCGAGCAACAGCGCGCCCACCAGGGTCGTGCCGCCGGGTTTCAGGATCATCACACCGCCCACGATGGTGCCCAGCAGAATCGCTATGAAGGTGGCCGCACCAATCAGGCCGTTGCCGCCAACGAGTTCTCCCGGGGTGAGGTGCTGGGGCAAAATGCCGTATTTGAGTGGCCCAAAAAAGGCTGACTGCGTGCCCATGCAGAACAGCACGCCGAGCAGCAGCCACAGATCGTTGGCCCAAAGTCCCGCGACCCCGAAAATCATGATCAGCACCTCGGCAAGCTTGATACGGGCGATAAGCCTGGATTTTTCCAGCTTGTCGGCAAGCTGTCCGGCGGTGGCGGAAAACAGAAAAAATGGCAGGATAAAGAACCCGGCGGCAAAGGTGACCATGATTTCCGGCCGCACGGGACTTAGCGCGGCGAGCCGGTAGGTGATCAGGATCACCAGCGCATTCTTGAACAGGTTGTCATTGAACGCACCCAGAAACTGGGTCACGAACAGCGGCAGAAAGCGCCGATCGGCCAGAAGATGAAACGCGGATTGTCGCACGGCGCCCGACCGGTATCCGTTTCAGCGCCGGGCCGGACGCTGTTGCCAGAGGCCGCTTTTCTCCAGCGCCCCCGCACCGACGAAGGCCGCCGCCATGACCTCCACCAGAATTACCACATCGGGCGGCCCGTCATCCTCCCTGAACAGCTCGAGAAATCTGGAGTCGTCACTGAGACAGGCCGTGCCCGAGACTTCCAGCGCCACATCCTCTCCCGGCACCAGAAACAACAACCCCACATTGGAATCCTCCAGGAGATCGGTCAGCTGCTGGGTAACCTCGGGAGCCGGCCATTCGGGTAGCAGCAAGGTCCGGTCATCCAGGATTTCCACAAATCCGGAACGCCCTCCCAGGGGCGCAAGGTGCTTTTCACCGCGAGCGTCGCTGGTGGCAAGACAAACAAACGGGGCGCGCGCCACGAACCGGCAACAGCTTTCATCCAGATGGTCGAACATCTGCGCGGCAACACGTCCGGCCGGCGACAGCCGTGCCTTCAACTCGCTTTTGCTCACGATCAGGGCCATGGTCCCGCGGCCTTTGTTGTTTGGACCATTCTGCGGCACGCCGGGACAGAGTGCAAGTTACCGATTCAAAAAGTCTTTTTTGTCTGCTATCCGGAGTCGTCCAGCATCGAGCACGAGCTCCATATCCACCCCCTGGAGAGCACGCGGATTATGACTGATCACGATCCGGGTGCGCCCGGCAAACAACCGGTCCACGGCCTCCGTGAGCGCCGCTTCGGTCGCAGCGTCGAGGCCCGAAGTCGCCTCATCAAGCACCAGCACCCGCGGGTTCTGAAGAAACGCCCGGGCAATCGCCACGCGCTGGCGCTGCCCCCCCGACAGTGTCGCCCCGAGCTCTGGCAGCGGCGTATCAAGTCCCGCCGGCAGCGCAGCAATCACCTTGTCGAGCTGCGCCGCTTCGGCAGCCGCGCGAATCTCCCGGGCTGATGCATCGGGCCGGGCATAGCGGATATTGTCGGCCAGGGTCGCGTTGAGGAGAACCGTGTCCTGGGCCACCAGCGCCACCGCGCCGCGCAACGTCCCAAGTGACAAGTGCCTCAAATCCACCCCGTCGAGCATGATCGCCCCCTTGTCGGGGTCGTAAAATCGAACCAGAAGATCAGCAATTGTGGATTTCCCAGCGCCCGACGGCCCGGTAATCGCCACCTTGGCCCCGGCAGGAATGGTCAGCGAAACATCCGCAAGAATCGGTTCACGGCGCTCGGGATGGGAGAAGGTTACCGATTCGAAACGAATCTCGCCAGACGGCCGGTCGGGCAGGGACAGGGGATTGGCAGGGCTGCGAACCAGCGGCCTGTGATCCAACAGTTCGCGGACCCGATCCAGACTGACCCGGGCACGCTCAGCCGCCACATAAAGACCGAGGAAGGTTTGCACCGGACCGGATGCACGGGCAAGATAGACCGAGAACGCAATGAGCGTCCCCAGCGACAACGCGTCGTTCACCACCAGCGCACCGCCCGCCACAAATAACGCCGCGGTGGCAAGTCCGCTTAGAAAGGCCGGACCCGCCCCGGTGAAATAGGAGGTGAGCTGCATGGTAATCAGGTCATCGTGATAGGCGGCATTGTGGGCTGAAAGCAACGCGCGCTCATGCCCTTCGGCCCGACTCGCCTGAACGAGACGCACAGCGCGCAACCGCTCGATCAGATATCCCGCAATGTCCCCGGCACGGGCACGCAACGCGCGGGTTGCCCGCTCCACCCTGGGGCGCATGAACCGCAAATACGTAATCTGGAGCGGCAGCACCACGAAAGCGATGAGCGTCAGCATTGGACTGAGGGCGAGCATCACCCCAAGGCAGCCCAGGAACACGATCAGACCGTTGACCAGCGCAAGGCCGCTGTCGGTGACGAAGCGCTGGATCTCGGCAATATCGCCATCTAGGCGCACCATGATGTCCCCGGTCTTGCGACCTGCAAAAAACCGCGGCGACAGGGTCAGCAGATGGGCGTAGACGTCCTCGCGCAGGGCAAACAGTATGCGTGCCGACAAATCCACATAGGCCCACCGGTTCAGCGCACCGATCGCCATGGTCAGAAGGGCCACCGCGACCAGAACACCCGCCACCTGCCAGACCACACTCATGTTGCGGGCAACCAGTCCGTCGTCGATCAGGATCTTGGTCAGCCAGGGCTGGATCAGCCCCAGCCCACTGGCAGCAAGCGACAGGGCGAGCACCAGAAGGAGCCCCCGCCAGCGCGGTCGCAGATGAACCAGAACTGGCGCAAAAGACGCGAGCGTTGGGCGGCTACTCTTCAAGGTCGAGGTCGATCATCCGCATGGCGGCGGTCGCCAGATCCACACAGCCCGGCGTCGTTACGGCGCCAAGCTTGTCAAGCGTCTCGGCATCATAGATGGAAACGTCACACATGGTGCCGCCCACATAGACTTCCTTGCCGTCACCGGACACATTGACCTGATAATAGCTGTGGTCCACCGGCACTTCCTTGATGAGCGCGCCGGTTTCCATATCGAGCTTCATCAGCTTGGTATAGATGGTGTAAAGGTTCTTGCGGTCGGGTGAAACCGTGCCCGTGAAAATCACCTGTGGCGGAATTTGCAACGTCGTGAACTTGATCTCGCCAGTGGCAACATCCAGGGTCAACACATCGGTCGGATAGGCCGCCATGTCATCAGGCGGCAGGTCGGTGCGCTGGTAATAGACCAGGGTCGAGAAAAGCCCGCTTTGTTCCTCCATGGGCCAGAAATTCAGCAAGTCCGGAGGCGACGCATTTTCCCGCGTCCAGTTGCGCAACGGGAATGTGTCCATAATCTCGCCGGTTTGCGGGTCGATGGTGTAAATGTCCCAGCCTAGGGCGTAGATCGCCGAACCGTCCGCCTTGGTGATCAGCATGTGAATCCGTCGTGGCAGGTTACTGAATACCCGCAACGGCTCGGCGAAGTTTCCACCCATGGCAGGATAGACGCTGAGACGGACCGGCAGCACCTCGTAGCGGTCCAGTCCGATCCGCGCCGGAACCTCGTAGGAATACAGCTCCGTGCCGTCAGCACTCACGGCAAGCCCCATGTTGATGACCCGTTCATCGCCGGAACGCGCCATATCGGTCTCGAACACGGTTTTGCCGGTCATCAGATCAATCCCGACAATACGGCGGTACGACATGACCACGTAGGCGATGCGCCCATCGGGCGAGGTCACGATGGTGCCGGGTGCGGTCCCGTCTCCGGGTATGGTGTAGCTGCGAACGATTTCCCGTGCCTTCATGTCCATCACATAAAGGTTGTTGGGCTTGGCGGCGGTCACCAGATATTCCCCGGCCAGGGCCGCCGGCAGCGCGAGAGCCATGGCCACAATCACCGCAACCAGAGTCGCACATCGTCTCAACATGATTGTCTCTCCTTGTCCCCGGCCGGCCATCAATCGTCGGGATAGACCGCTTCGAGCTTGCGCCAGTCGTTGCTTGCCGACGGCGCATCATGGTTCCAGTCCGGATAGGTATTGATGGTGTCGGGCACCTGCGCCGGCCACCAGCACGGATCGGTGCAGCCATAGAGATCGGCCTCCATCGGCTGGCACAACGACGCCACGGATCCGAACGGGTCCACTTCCCAGCCCGGATCGGTGGACGAGGTACACCCGGCGACCACCTGCATGGCCACCACCTCTTCCATCCCGCCATTGTCACGTGCCGCTTCCAGCGCCGCTGCCTTTTTGTTGAGTGCACGCAAATGCTTCATGGTGCTCGCCTCTTCTTCATGCAGGGCCCGCGGTGAGCGACCCCGCCCCAAGATTCAACCTGTCGTCGATACCCGCGCTCGCCACGCCCCGGTGGCCGCCGCGCGGTGTGATATGGCGGTCAAAAAAGCCCGGGTTCTCCGCCATGATCCGGGCATAAACGGAAATTCCAAAATCGACCCAATCGCGCATCAGATCGCAGTAGTGATATGTGGGATGCTGGGGGTCGCCATAGCGCGCATAGCTTTCATGATAACACCCGCCAGCGCACAGGCTGCGGATGCGACAGGTGGCACATCCGGTGCCGGTCTTGTCGAGACGCCGGGTCAGGAAATCCCCCAGTTCCTGCCTCGCGATCCCCCGCTCAACGCTGCCATAGGTTGGCAAGTCGGAACCGGTAAACCGGTGACAGAGATTGAGGCCGCCTTCGTGATCCACCGCCAACAGGCCAACGCCCGCACCACAGGGCAGCGCCTTTCGGGTGCCTTCGTAAAGGTCGGTCATCAACTGGTGCAGATTGGCAAACCCCGTGTTACGGCCTTCAAGGGCTGCCGCCAGATAGGCTTCACCGAGCCGCTTGAACCCGGCAAAAACCTCCGCCAGCTCCTCGGCGCTCAGATTATAGATGGACACGTCGCCCGACGTGACCGGCGCATACCCCACTTCCGCGAAGCCGAGTTCATCGCGCAAGTGACGGTGGATGGCCTCCACATCGGTCACACCAGCCGTCAGTGTCACCCGGGCCGCCACAGGCTTCGCGGTGTAGCGCGCCAGCGCCATGCGTACCTTTTGCGCCACGACGTCATAACTGCCCTTGCCACCCACGGTCAGGCGATTCCGGTCATGAAGGGCCTTCGGCCCATCGATGCTGATGGCCAGACTGAAGCGATGAGCGTCGAGATAATCGACAATCGCCTCGGTCAGGAGCGTGGCGTTTGTGGTCACCGAAAAATCCACACTCTTTCCCACCGCCCGGGCCTGTTCCTCGGCATAGTCGACCACGTCACGGATGAACGGGAAACGCCGCAGCGGCTCCCCGCCGAAGAACACCACGTTCACCCGGTCACGCCCTGTGGCCTCCTTCAGCAAAAGATCGACCGAACGGCACGCGGTCTCATAGTCCATGTCGCGGGAGGCGGCAGGGGTATCGAGATCTTCCTTGTAGCAATAGCTGCACGACAGATTACATCCGGTGGTGACATTGAGTACGATGGTCGATAGCGGGAACTGGTCCACCCTGGGCATGGACGGCGCGGTATCCGTGCGCCCGGGCCGAATCAAGACGTCGAGGTCGAGGAACTCATTGACCACCTCGATCACCTGATCCACGCTGTAACGCCCGCTGAAGCGGGCTTCAAGATCGGCGGGACGCACCCCGCCCGCCTCGGCCTTTTCCCGCGCAAGGTCGAGAAGCTCGGCACCGAGCGGGTCGAGATCGAAAAGCCCCGTGGTGGGAATATGAAACAGGAGACGCCGCCCGTCGACCACCACATCGTGGGCGGTCATCGGATTGAAGGTCAGCGCGCTTTGTGGTGCTGTCACGATTGCCTCCCCAACAACCACCTAGTAAATCGGCGGGCTGTTCCAACGCTGAACGGTAACGATCAGATGCGCCTCGCCCGTCACCGTCCGGTCGCCGTCCTGGACCGTGGCGATTACCTTCAGATCGCCGGCATTGTTGGTGCCGTAAACCCGGGCCGGGTTGGGCCCGGCCTTGCCGGGCGTGAATAATCCGGCGGGCGAAATGACACCGGCGAATTTGTCATCGTTCATCTCCGCCGCGACCTCGTTCCAGGGCGCGGTCGACCATTCGGCATCCACGACCCCGATCCGGAAATCGTCCGCTGTTCCGGGCTCGCCATCGGCCCCATTATGCATCGCCACAGCCTCGAACTGGGCCGCCTGAATGGGTGTGGCTCCACCGTTGCCACCAACCCGTGCGGTGGCATAATCGGGCGTGACCACGACCCGATCTATCCGGTCAAAGACGGCAACCGCATCCTTACTGACCAGCGACCCCACGCGCAGGCTGCGCCGCCCCAGCGCCGCATCCGATGCCACCCGGACCCTGGCCGTGATCTGCGATTCACTCGCAGCGGTCACTTCGGTAGTGATGCCGGGACCCAGATCAAGCTCACCCGACAGACCGGTTCCAAGAATCACCAGCGTGGTCTCGGCACCCCGACGTAGCGCCTCGCCATCAACGCCCATGATCGCGCTGCCACTGCCGACGCGACGGGCCTCAAAAAGTGCTCCCATTTCAGGTCGCTCGGCATGAAACCACCGCCCCGCAAGAAGATTGCCGTCCTCTGACAAGGCAGCCACTTCGCGGCCCGGCTGGCCACCGAAATCGCCGCGCCCGCGCCATTCGAATCCGGTATAGAGAATGCCGTTGTAATCACCGCTGACGGCAACGCCGTCCGGGCCAGTGCTGTCGAAATGGACGGTGTATTCATCCTTGGACTCCTCGGTGAATTCGAGGGTGCCATGGTGATAACCCTGGCCCGGCTGATAGCTCACGAAACGCCATTTCCCGGTAAGCGCGTGGCGCTGCGCATCCTGCCACGCGGCCCAGGCCGGATCATCCAGCGGAAAGGCCCTGGCCAGATCATCAACCACCCGCCCCCTGGCGTCATCCCACCAGTCGCGGTCCCGCGCCATTGCCTGATATTCAATGGTCGGCCACTGGCCTACATGCATATGCACAAGGTTGAGCCATTCCTCCTTGGTGCGGCGCTGCAGGCCAACCCGGGCAAAGGAATGGCAACGGGCGCACATTTCCATCATCGTCTGGTCCTGCCCGCTTTCAATGATATTGGGCCGGCGTTCCAGCGCATAACGGAACGGAACCGTCTCGGAGGGCGCCAGACCCTGCGTATCGCTGAGATACTTGACGATGGCGCGTCGGTCTTCCTTGGTGAGAGACAGACCGTGAAAGTTCATCATCCGCACCAGCGTCATGTCCCAGCCTTCCGGCGTACGCCGGCCAAAGCTGATCCGGCTGAGCGATCCATCGTCACGCTTCACATGACAACCCGTACAGATGGCTTGCACCAGCTCCCTGCCAGTATCCGCCAGAGTGGCCTCGGCCGCCGGCGGCGCCTCCTGCTCCTCATCGCACGCAGTCAGAACCAAAGCAAAGATTGCCGCCACAAAAGCAAAAGCGACATGATAGGTACGGATCATGACATGCCCTCTTCTTTTTGACGCTGCGCGCTTCCAGTGCAGGACGGGACCCGCGCCACCCCATTTCCCGGTAGCTTATATTTTTTGTCATCCGCGTAAAAGTTATTTTTGGACAAACGACCAAAATTATATGCGGTCGAGCGAATGACTGTCCCGACCCGGAAAGAACATGAGGGCCGATCGGAGCGCCATCAGACCATCATGCACACCGACTTGGTTTCGGTGTATTCGTGGAACACCGCCGCCCCCATTTCACGCCCGATGCCGGACTGTTTGTAGCCACCGAAAGGAAGCGCCGGGTCCACCAGATTATGACAATTGACCCAGACCGTTCCGGCCTTGAGCCGGGGCACCAGTCGATGCACGAAGCGCAGGTCATTGCTCCACACGCTGGCCGCCAACCCATAGATGGTATCGTTGGCCATGGCTGCGATGTCGTTGACATCGTCAATGGGCTGGGCCACCACAACCGGGCCGAAAATTTCCTCGCGGACCACCTGCATGTCCGGCTTGACGTCAACGAAGATGGTTGGTTCGACGAAACAGCCTTCGCCCTCGATCACCTTGCCACCGCACAAGGCTTTGGCGCCCGCCTCGAACCCGGCCTGGAGATAGCCGCCGATTCGGGCCTGCTGTTCCTTGGACACCACCGGGCCAAGCTGGGTCGCCGGATCAAGGCCCGGGCCAAGCTGCATCGCCTTGATCACTTCGGCCACGCCTTCGGTCACCTTGTCAAAGATCTTGCGCTCCACGAACAGACGGGACCCGGCGGTACAGACCTGACCCGTGTTGAACATGATCGCCTGGGCGGCGCCTTGCACCGCCATGTCGAGATCGGCGTCCGCCATCACGATCGCCGGTGACTTGCCGCCCAGTTCCAACGAAACCCGCTTCATCGTCTTCATGGCGTTGGCGCCGATGATCTTGCCCACTTCGGTCGAACCGGTGAAGGCAATCTTGTCCACTTCCGGGTGATCGACGATGGCCGCCCCGGCGGTGTGGCCGTAGCCGGGCACGATATTGACCACCCCCTTGGGAAAACCGGCTTCCATCACCAGCTCGCCAAGGCGCAGCGCGGTGAGCGGGGTCTGCTCGGCCGGCTTGAGAATCACCGTACATCCCGCTGCCAGCGCCGGGGCCAGTTTCCAGACCGCCATCAGAAGGGGGAAATTCCAGGGAATGATCTGGCCCACCACGCCCACGGGCTCGCGGGTGGTGTAGGCATGAAACTCTGCGTCGGGGACCATGGGCATGGAGACATCGATGGTGCTACCTTCGATTTTGGTCGCCCAGCCGGCCATGTACCGAACAAAGTCAATGGCCATGGCCACGTCGGCGTGGCGTGCAAACATCACCGGCTTGCCCTGATCGAGGGCCTCAAGCTCGGCAAGTTCCTCGGCGTTGGCTTCGATCAGGTCGGCAAGCCGAAGCAGTAACCGCTCGCGCGCGCACGGGCGCATCCGGGGCCATTCACCCTCTTCGAACGCCCTACGGGCAGCCCGAGCCGCCTTGTCCACATCCGCCGCGTCGCCCTCGGCCACCTGCACGATTTCGCGATTGGTGGCGGGATCAATAGTGGCGAACGTCTTGCCACTCGCCGCCTCGACCCAGTCGCCGTCAATCAGCATCTTGCGGGGCGACGAGACGAAAGCGGCCGCCGCCTCACCCAGTTTGGTCTTCTGGTCTGCAATCACGTCCATGACAATCGCTCCGAAGTCGAGGGCAGTCGGCACCACGGCCGAGCCGGGTTTTTGGGAACAACGGGTTCCCTGATTGGACTCTACGCCCGTCGCACCCTAGAATCCAGAACGAGGGCGCCCGGAATTGCCATGGTCCCGCCATGTCCTTGGCGTTAAACGCCAAACTGGAACCCACGTGTCCCTTTGCGCTACTCTTGGCGCGGATAGGGCCGAGGGGGAAAGGGTCGGAATATGCTGCTTGAGTCGAAACGGTCCCAGTTGCTGGTGGTGGACATTCAGGAAAAACTGTTTCCGCATATCGACAATGCGGAAACGGTGGCACGCAACACGCAAGTGCTGATTGCGGCGGCCCGCGAACTGGGAATCCCGATCACGGTGTCGGAACAGTACCCCCAAGGCCTGGGACCGACAGTCCGCCCCCTCACCGATCTTCTTGAAGAGGCCCGCATATTCGAGAAGGTCGAATTTTCCTGCGCTGCCAACCCTGACATCCGCCGCCACGTTCGCCACCTTGAAACCGCCGAGGGCCGCGATCAGCTTGTGATCTGCGGAATGGAATCCCATATCTGCGTGCTCCAGTCGGCACTCGGTTTCCTCCATGCCGGCCACCATGTGGCGGTGGTGATGGATGCCGTCGGCTCGCGCCGCGCGGAAAGCCGGGAGCTGGCGCTCGCCCGCCTGCTGCGCCACGAGGTCGAAACGGTGACCACCGAAATGGCCCTGTTTGAATGGATGCATCGGGCCGGAACCGACCAGTTCCGCACGCTCAGTAAACTGATTCGCTAGGAGACACAGTATGCAGGCTGCCCGCAGCACCGGAGCCGTGGATCCCGCCCTTCGGGAAAAGGTCCTGAAATTCGATCCAACCAGGCTGGACGCCGCCTTTCTCGACAATCCCTATCCCACCTACCATCTGTTGCGCCAACTCGATCCCGTGCACCGCTGTCCCGACGGGTCCTATTTTCTGACCCGGTACGCCGATCTCAACAAAGTATACCGCGACAACCGGACCTTCAGTTCCGACAAGAAGAAGGAGTTCAGACCCAAGTTCGGCGAGGGCTGGCTGTATACCCACCACACCACCAGCCTGGTGTTCAATGACCCGCCCCTGCACACCCGGGTACGCCGGTTGATCATGGGGGCGCTTACGCCGCGGGCACTACGCGCGCTGGAACCACAATTGGTGGCGCTGATAGACAGCCTGCTCGACAAGGCCGCGGAGAAAGAGGAGATCGACCTGATCAACGACTATGCCGCCGCCATTCCAATCCAGGTGATTGGTGACTTGCTTGGCGTTCCCATGGCAGACCGCGGCCCATTGCGCTACTGGTCGCTCACCATCCTGGGCGCGCTGGAGCCGGTGATCACGCCCGATCAACTGGCCGAGGGTAACAAGGCGGTCAGCGATTTCCGCGACTATTTGATCGACCTGGTGGCAGACCGCCGACGCAACATGCGTGATCCCGAACAGGACGTGTTGAGCCGCCTGATTGCCGGAGAGGCAGACGGGGAAAGGCTGACCGAAGAAGAACTGCTGCAGAACTGCATCTTTCTGTTGAATGCAGGCCACGAGACCACCACCAATCTGATTGGCAACGGTGTCGCCTGCCTGCTGGAATATCCCGACCAGATGGAACGCCTCCGGGGTGATCCCGGCCTGATCAAGCCGGCTGTAGAGGAATTCCTGCGGTTCGAAAGCTCCAATCAGCTTGGCAACCGGATCACCACCTGCGAAGTGGAAATCGGCGGAGTCGTGATGCCGCCTGAAACCCAGATCACACTGTGTATTGGCGCGGCCAACCGTGATCCGGAAGAGTTCCCCGACCCCGACCGGCTTGATATATCCCGCAGTCCCAACCGCCACCTGGCCTTCGGCGCCGGGGCCCATGCCTGCGCCGGCATGTCGCTGGCCCGCATGGAAGGCCAAATTGCCATTGGCCGCATGCTCAAGCGCTTCTCCAAAATCGAACGAAACGGCGAGTTCGTGCGCGGTGGACGCGCCCGGTTCCGGGGGTATCTGAGTTATCCTCTCAGGGTCAGGCCCTGATCGGCAGTTTGGCACACCGGATTATGCGCTCCACAGCGTTCGGTTGAGCGCCTGCTGCCAACCGGCGTAAAGGGCGTCCCGCTCCGCCCCGTCCATGCGCGGCCGGTATCGTTGCGCCACTTGCCACCGTGCGGCGATGGCATCAAGGTCGGGCAACAAACCGGCCCCGAGTCCCGCCAGATAGGCGGCGCCCAGAGCCGTGGTCTCGGTCACCACCGCCACATCCACCGGCATGTCCACCATATCGGTCAGAAACTGCATCAGCCAACGGTTGGCGGTCATGCCGCCGTCGGCGCGCAGCACGCGCTCGCGCGTGGACGGCGCCGCCTCACCGAGCGCGGCAAACATGGCCTCCAGGAGATCGCGGGTCTGGTAGGCGACGGATTCAAGCGCGGCGCGCGCCAGCTCCGGCGGCCCGGTATCGCGACCAATACCGGTGATCAGGCCACGCGCTTCCGGATCCCAGTGGGGTGCGCCGAGCCCGGTGAAGGCGGGGACCAGATACACCCCCTTGTTATGGGGCAGACCGGCGGCATACGCCTCTGTTTCGGCTGCAGACCGAATCAGACCGAGGGCATCACGCAACCACTGCACCGCCGACCCAGCGCTGAAAATGCTGCCCTCGATGGCGTAAACGGGCTGGCCATCCACTTGATAGGCAATGGTCGCCAGAAGCCCACCATCAGAGGTAACGGCATTGCCACCAGTGTTGAGCAGCAGAAATGCCCCCGTCCCGTAGGTGGCCTTGATCATGCCTGGTGCAAAACAGGCCTGACCAACCGTCGCCGCCTGCTGATCCCCGGCAATCCCGGTGATCGGAATTTCGGCGCCGAAAAGCGTGGGATCAGTCACACCGAAGTGGCCGGCACAGTCGCGCACCTCGGGCAGGATATCGGCCGGGACACCAAACAGATCCAGGAGCCACGGATCCCAGCCACCGTCGTGGATGTTGAAAAGCATGGTCCGGGAAGCATTGGTCGCGTCGGTGGCATGCACCCGGCCTCCGGTAAGCCGCCAGACCAGCCAACTGTCAATGGTTCCGGCCCGCAACCTGCCTCTGGCCGCCAGCGCCCTTGCGCCGTCCGTATTGTCCAGCAGCCAGGCCAGCTTGGTGGCCGAGAAATAGGGGTCGAGCAACAGGCCGGTTCGCGCACGCACCTCGCTCTCCAGACCCTCCTGCCTTAGCCGACGGCAAAGATCCGTGGTCCGTCGGTCCTGCCAGACGATGGCAGGGGCGAGCGGCATACCGCTATCGGCGTCCCACAAAAGACAGGTTTCACGCTGGTTGGTGATGCCGATGGCGGCAGGCATCTGACCCGCCATTTCGAGCGCAGTGCGCACCACATCCGCAGTTCGCGCCCAAATCTCGCTGGCATCATGCTCGACCCAACCCGGCGCAGGAAAAAACTGGGTGAGTTCTTTCTGACCCTGACCACGAATGCCGCCGGCAAGATCAAACACCAAGGCGCGGGTGCTGGTGGTACCGGCGTCGATGCTGAGAAGTGTTGCTGAATCCGGCGACGTCATCGCGACACAAGAGACCGCGCAACCACTCAGGGCGTCTCGTCACGATTGATGCCGCTTCGCTCCATCATCTCCTTGCCGCGGGCGATGGACCTTTGTCCTGTCTGGATCATCTCACGGCCTTCGGCGATCATGCCTTCGCCTTCGACGATCATATCTTTGCCTTGTTGAACACGCGCTTCCCCGTCCTGGATACGCCGTTCGCCGCGGGCGACAAGATTTTCTCCGTCTTCAACGATACGCTTTCCCTGGCGATAAATCAGGCTACTTTCATCGGCCGGGGGTGGCTGAAGCACGCTGCAGGCCCCGATGAGAAGAATGGCGCCGGAAAACAGAAACATGACGGAGGCACGAAGAATTGGTACCGGAAATCCCATAAAAGCCCCCAACTTACACCGAATGCTAAATTTTTCGGCCGCAACCTTATCAGAAGAGCCGAGACTTGAAAATACTGCTGCTGCGCCCGTGAACTTCGCTATCATACCAGGCTCGATAACCGGAAAGGGGTTGCTTGGACGGAGTTGAATCATACGACCTCGCCGTGATCGGCAGCGGTATCAACGGAGCGGGTATCGCCCGGGATGCCGCCGGGCGGGGTCTGAAAGTGCTTCTGGTCGACAAGGGAGACATCGGGGCCGCCACATCGTCGGCCAGCAGCAAGCTGATCCACGGTGGTCTGCGCTATCTTGAGCAATTGGAGTTTGCCCTGGTCCGCGAGTCCCTTGCCGAGCGTGAAATTCTGCTGGCGACGGCACCCCATCTCGTTCACCCCCTGACCTTCATTCTGCCCCATGCCGAAGGCGGACGTCCCGTCTGGGCGCTGCGTCTCGGACTCTGGCTTTATGACCATTTGGGCGGACGCCGCCGGTTGCCCCCGTCACACAGCGTCAATCTCGCGCGTGATCCTCTGGGCGGCGCACTGCGTCCGGGCTTTGCCCGCGGGTTCACCTACGCCGACTGCCGGGTCGACGACTCAAGACTGGTCATCGTCACTGCACTCGATGCCGCCCGCCACGGGGCCGATGTGCACCCTCGCACCACTTGTGTATCAGCCCACCGCGGCCCGGATTTCTGGACATTGACACTGCAGGCCAGCAACCGCACGCGACAGACGGTAACGGCGCGGGTGGTGGTCAACGCCACCGGTCCCTGGGTCGCGACCGTGGATCGCGAGCTGCTGCATGTCGAGAACCCCGGCCGGGTACGGCTGGTCAAGGGCAGTCACATTGTGGTGCCGCGTCTCTACAACGGCGACCACGCCTATATCCTGCAAACGCCCGATCACCGGGTGGTGTTTGCCATTCCCCATGAAAACGATTTCACTCTGATCGGCACCACAGAGGTGGAGCTCGACGCGATGCCTGACAAGCCTGAAGCCTCGCCGAGCGAGATCGACTATCTGTGCAGGGTCGTGACGGCCTATTTCGCCCGGACCGTCACGCCTGCGGACGTGGTTCACAGCTTTGCCGGCGTTCGCCCCCTGTATGGCAAGCCGGGCACGCCGGCCACGAAAGTCAGCCGTGATTATGTGCTGCGCCTCGACCACCGCGGCGGCGCACCGGCGCTTTCGGTCTACGGCGGCAAGATCACCACCTACCGACGGCTTGCCGAAGCCGCCATGGCCAGACTCTCCCCCTTTTTTCCGGGCCTTGGGCCCGCATGGACCCGGGAAGCCACACTCCCCGGCGGTGACTTTGGCGGTGACCGGGGCGGTGACCGGGGCGGTGACCGGGGCGGTGACGATTTCGACTCCTTCCTGGGCCGCATGCTGCTGGAATACCCATGGCTTCCCGCGCCACTCTGCACACGCTATGCTCGAACTTACGGTACGGACATGGTGAAAATCGTCGATTCACACCATAGACTTGAAGATCTGGGCGAGGACCTGGGCCAGGGACTGCATGAAGCGGAGCTGGAGTATCTGGTGAACCGGGAATGGGCCCAAACCGCTGAGGATATTCTCTGGCGGCGTACCAAGATCGGGTTGCGTGCCAGCCCCGAAATCGTCGTGAAACTTGACGCCTGGCTGGCGCTGCGTGCTGGGAAAAGCAAACCTTGGGAGACATCATGAATC
>RFJA01000046.1 GCA_003695065.1 Alphaproteobacteria bacterium | reverse complement strand
GGCTTTGCGGGCCGGTGGCGATGCAGGTTGTTCCGAAGGATCGATTGGACGGATTGGCAGGTCAGGCCGTTGATCTCGATCGCCCTGAGACAGGCGGCCTCCAGGGCATCCCGTCCGTGCGGCTTGGCCAGCCGAACGATGCCGAGGCAGGTTCGGAAACCCTGTTCGGGGTGGGCTTTGCCTTCGAGCACGCGCTCGACCAGGGTGCTGGTATTCGGGCCGATGCGGGCGGCCTGGCGTTTGATCTCGGCCGGTGTCAGGCCGGCATATTGGCGATGGCTGGCGGGCATGTGCTCGGCCACCGTGCTGTGCCCGCGATTGCCGGAGGTCCGCACATGGGAGGCAACCCGCTGGTTCCGATGGAATATCTCGACCGTGCGGGCGGTGATCCTGGCCCAGAGCTTCTGGCGAAGAAGCTGATACGGTACCGAATAGTAGTGCTTGTCGATCTCGACATGGTAGTCGAGCCCGGCGCGGCGCTCCCGCCATTCGGCATATTCGTAGGCCTGAGCGGGCAACGGCTTCAGCGCGGGCCTGTCCAACCGCTCGAACAGCTCCCGTCGGCTCGCGCCCAGATGCCGGGTCACCTTGGCGTTCAGCTTGTCCAGTTCTTCGCGGATCGCCGCGTTCAGCTCGGCCAGGGAATGGAAGCTGCGTTTGCGCAGCCGGGCGACGATCCAGCGTTGGACGATCTGCACGCCCGCCTCGACCTTCGCCTTATCCTTGGGCTTGTCCGGGCGCGCCGGAATGATGGCGGTGTCGTAATGCAGCGCCAGATCGGCATAGGTGCGGTTCAGCGCCGGCTCGTAGAAGCAGGCCTTGGTGACGCCGGACTTCAGATTGTCCGAGACCAGGAGGCCCGGCACACCGCCGAAGAACTCCAGCATGCGCACATGACTGGATATCCAGTCCGGCAGGGTTTGTGTCCACGTCGCCTCGGCGAACGTGTAGCTTGACGCGCCCAGCACACCGACGAAGACCTGCGCTTCGCGCACCTCGCCGGTGGTGGGGTCGATCACCGGCACCGTGTCGCCGGCATAGTCGACAAACGCGCGTTCCCCGGCAAAGTGGTGGTGACGCATCGTCGGCGTCAGCCGTCCCTCCCACCGCCGATAAAGCTCGCAGAACCGGCTGTACCCATAGCCGTCGCCGGAATGATCGGCGCGGTATTCTTCCCACAGCAGAGACAGCGTGACCGACTTGCTGCGCTTGAGCTCCCTGTGCACCGCCGGCCAGTCCGGTTGCAAGAGGCCACGCCGAAGGCTCGCATCGGCCGGGTACAGGCGGCCTTCCAGCGCGGCGTCGTCCAGCCCGGCCGGCAACGGCCAGGACAGACCCGTCCGCTCGGCGCGCTTCAGATACTCGCTGACCGTCGATTGGCCGACGCCCAGACTCGCCGCGATCTTCCGCGTCGACAAGCCAGCCGCCTTCAGCCGCAACGCATCCGCAATCTTGCGCATCCCCTCTCGGCAGATTGCTGCGCAATCGCCTGTCGGGCAGCGGGCAATCTTCTCATTGTGGGTCTCCCTGCTCTCCTCGTTGGAGGCGAGGCTACCCCGCTGCGCGATCGCCCAGCAGCGTCTGAAAACCGGATATCCGGGGTGACCGGATGCCCGGAATCGTGACCGGATCAAATTGGAATCAGTGACCGGATGTTATCGGAACCCCTGATCGGATGTGCCCGGAACGCGCAGGTTCAGCGCCGCTCACGGTTGGAGAAATTTCTATTGCCAGTTTCGGGGAGTTTACGGCTGCCACTCACAATCGGCGGACACCCTCCCTTTGACCCGTCCGAACGATGCAATGCTACGCTCAGCTCTGTGCGCGTTCCGGGTACATCGTAACCGGCCGTGCAAGGCCGCCTTGTTTGTTCCCGTTGTGATCTGTCATGACGATCTCAACTCACGTCGTTAACGACGTCGCTGAGAGGTTGGGACATGTCGCAGGAGATCCTGGTTGGGCCGGACCGCATGACCGCCCCGCAGCGCCGGGACCTGATGGAGATCGTCGAGGATCGGTATCAGTCCGGCTCCACCGTCATCACAAGTCAATTGCCCGTCGACACTTGGCACGACGTGATCGACGAGCCTACTTTCGCCGATGCCATCCTGGATCGCGTTCGGGCATGTCTTCGAACCAATGGCAGTCATGCCCTCACTCCACAACGCGCACCGGCTGCCGCTGGAATCGCTGTACGGATCCGTCGGAATATGCACCTGCACGGAGCCATCGGCTACAGAACCCCGAACGAAGCGGAGGACACCTTCTATGCAGGCCTGACCACCCATGATAGAGCTGCCTGACTACTGAACCAAACATCTCCGGGAAACCCGGGGCGGTTCATGAAGGCCGCGGGTCTGTCAACACGGAAGATCGCGGCGAGCCCCGCTGATCTGCCATGTCGCGCCTCATCGCCGTTTCCAGCGATGGAATAGCGTCAAACCTTCGAGGGCAAAAATGATTGAGGCGCGGCCCCCGGGGAAGAGCCGCGCCAAGTCTTCGAACATCGGGACGTCGTCCACGTGAGCAAGCCCCCATGCTATCGTGTCCGTGATGCTGCTGGGAGCGAGGGGTTGGGGTGGGTGGGTCCGCAGCATCAAGTCCGATATCAAAAATTTACTAGAATATGTGGCAAAAATCCAACATTACTATGACAAATTTAAGGATAAAGGTTAATGATAACCTCAGACGATAGGTATGTGCTCAATACACAAAGCCAACTCACATCTAGATTGTTAACCATTTATTAACGATTTGTGTTAAGTGAACGTAATTACCTACCCCCCCTTGCGCTGAGCGCGGTGGCGTGATTCACGATTGGGATGAATCGCGACGAGCTTCGAGCCCTGAGCAAGGAAGAGCTGATTGAGCTGGTGCT
>RFJA01000045.1 GCA_003695065.1 Alphaproteobacteria bacterium | reverse complement strand
TGATCGCATTCTTGCCAGTCCAGGCGAGATGATCTCGGGCCTGGCGGTGCACGATACGCCGCTTGCCCGGGTTGCTTCCGACCATCTGCCGCTCAAGGCCTATGTGGATCTTGAAGCAGGCATCCGCCACCTCGGGCTGGTCGAGCTGCCCGGCGCCCCCGGAGAGTCCCCTGGGGAGCAGGTCTTCGCCGCCTGACAGGTTTCGCACCGGAACGGAACTTCGAGCGCTTTCCAATGAAGCCGCGTCACAGGTTCGCGGGCGCCGCCGTCGCAACAGATCTCCGGCCGCGTGCGACGGTCCAGGCTATGGGGCAGACCAGCATCCCCGGCGCAGGCATGGTTGCAAAAAAACAAGGCCGCCAGAGTGTGCTCTGACGGCCTTGTCCGATCTGGCTCCCCGGGCCGGACTCGAACCAGCGACCCAGCGGTTAACAGCCGCTTGCTCTACCAACTGAGCTACCGGGGATCGGAGGCCCGCCCATGGGCCGGCCACCCTGAAATTCCTGCGTGCTCCCGCGCGACGCGCACCTTATAGCAGAGAGATTTCGGCTCTGCCAAGATCTTGTTTGAGGCTTTTTGGAGGCACCGGCCGGAATCGAACCGGCGTACACGGATTTGCAGTCCGCTGCGTAGCCACTCCGCCACGGTGCCGCCAAGGCCTGTGCATATAGCACCCGCGTCGGGCTTTCGCAATAATGCTCTGGCGGGTGCCCGCATCCTTGACCATGGCGTTGTATTTTGGCTGGCGACTGAGTATAAACGCCGTCAATCTCGAAAATCTGTTCACGGGAACGCGCGAATGGAAAATTTTGCCCTTGCCAGGGATCATATGATTGACGGGCAATTGAAGCCCAACCATGTGACCGATCCCCGTGTGCTGGCCGCGCTGCGCGCCGTGCCGCGGGAGTTGTTCGTGCCCAAGGCGCTCCGTGGGGTTGCCTATGTGGATGAAGACATCGAGGTCGCACCCGGTCGCTTTCTGATGGAACCTATGGTCTTTGCCCGGCTCCTTCAGGAAACCCGGATAAAGGACAGCGACCTGGTGCTCGATATCGGGTGTGCCACCGGCTATTCGTCGGCGGTATTGTCTGAACTGGCGGCGGCGCTGGTGGCTGTCGAGGAAGTGCCCGAGCTGGTGGAGAGGGCGAAAAGTCTGCTGGCAGAGCGGGAATGTGGAAACGTGGCGGTGGTTGAAGGGCCGCTCAACAGGGGGGCTCCGGATCACGAGCCATTCGATGTGATTTTCATCAATGGTGCGGTCGAGCAGATTCCCGACGCGCTGTTCGATCAACTGGCGGAGGGTGGACGTCTTGCCTGCGTCCATGTGGTGAATGGTGTTGGCAAGGCCAGCCTGTTCATCAAGGACGGCGGGGTCATCGGGCGGCGTCCGTTGTTCGATGCCGCCGTTCCGGTGTTGCCGGGATTCGAGCGACCGCGGGGTTTTGTCTTCTAGCAACGTATTTCTCTTTGCGCGTGGGATGAACGCGTGAACCTAGACCAAGTTGATCCGGGTCTGCACCGCAGGAGATCACAATGAGATACAGAGTCTTTGTGGCATTTCTGGCAAGCGTCTGTTTCGGGGATGTGGCCGCCGCAGAGAATCTGATCGAGGCATTGACCGCGGCCTATTCCAACAATCCCACTCTTGAAGCCGAGCGCGCGGCGCTCAGAGCCCAGGACGAAGCGGTCAGCCAGGCCAAGGCCGGATATCGTCCGTCGATAGAGGCTACCGGATCTATTGCACGCAGCAACACCGAACAGCTCTCCAACTTCGCGGGCGTGCCAACCCAGCGTGACGACACGTTGACTTCGAAGGTGGGGTCGGTGGCCTTGGTGCAGCCCGTGTTTCGGGGGTTTCGGACCATGAACGATGTGCGCCGCGCCCGCAACGAAGTCTATGCCGGCCGGGCGCAATTGACCGAAACCGAGCAGCAGGTTCTGTTGGCCGCCGCCACAGCCTATCTGGATGTGATCCGGGACGAAGCCATTCTGGAACTCAATCGCAACAACGTGCAGGTGCTCACCCGGCAGCTTGAAGCCAGTCAGGACCGGTTTCGCGTGGGCGAAATCACCCGGACCGATGTTGCGCAGTCGGAGGCCCGATTGGCGCGCGCCATTTCTGACCGAACCCGGGCCGAGGCGGCACTGACGAGCAGCCGCGCCGCCTATAATCGAATTGTCGGGCGGATGCCCGGAACGCTCCAATATCCCGAGGATCTGGCGGCGGTGCCGGCCACCGAAGCGGCGGCACTGGAGATCGCGCTGGCCGAAAGCCCGCTGCTCAATGCTGCCCGGTTTAATGACAGGGCGGCGGATTATGCGGTCGCCTCGGCAAAGGGCGGGTTCCTGCCCGAGGTGTCGGTGCGAGCCGAGTACCGACGGGAATATGACACGTCGGTCTTTGTCGACGAGGTGGAACGCAAACAGATCGTGGCTGAACTCAGGATTCCGATCTACCAGGCCGGCGTCCAGTCGTCGGCCGTGCGCCAGGCCCGGCAGCTCAATACCCAGCGTCGCCTCCAGGTGATCGAGGCCGAGCGACAGGTCACCGAAGCGGTGCGCAACGCATGGGAGGCGCTGCGCGAGGCGCGGGCGCGGATCGTGTCCGACAAGTCACAGGTGCGGGCCAACGAGATCGCGCTGGAAGGGGTGCGCCAGGAAGCGGCGGTGGGTTCGCGCACCACGCTCGATGTTCTGGATGCCGAGCAGGAGCTTCTCGACTCCCGGGTGAGTCTGACCGCTGCCGAGCATGATGCGGCGGTCGCCACCTTCCAGCTTTTGGCCGCGATGGGTCGGCTCACGGCGCGGGCGCTCAATCTGCCGGTGACCTATTACGACCCAGAACGCAACTACGAACGGGTGAGCGACAAGATCTTCGGCTGGGGAGTCGAGGACGAATAGAGACGGCTCCATGCGGGCATCCTAGTGCCGGTTTTCGGGGTTTCGGCGGTGTTTGACCGCTGGATATCTTTTTTTTACTAAATTTGGTGATGATAAGTTGCTACTCTGTGCCCCGCGTACACTCCGGGGTATATTCTGCTGGGCGGGCTTTAGAGACGATGACCGAACAGAAACAACAAGATGAACCAACCATGGAGGAAATCCTCGCCTCCATCCGCCGGATCATTTCCGAGGAAGGTGAGGATGAAGACCGGACAGCCGAATCGGCGCCTGCCGAAGAGAGCGCGGCGGACGAAGACGACGTTCTGGAGCTGACCGAAGTGGTTGAGGAAGAGGAACCTGCGGCCGATGATGTGCCGGAGGAGCCGGTGGACATGGCCGCGCCCGAACCCGAACCCGAACCCGAACCCGAACCGGAGCCGGAACCGGAACCTGAGCCCGAGCCCGAGCCCGAGCCAGAACCCGAGCCAGAACGCGAGGCGAAGCCGGAGCCGATGGTCCACGATCCGGCCGATGTGGATCCGGGTGATGTGGATCCGGGTGATGTGGTAGATCCGGCGAGCGAAGAGGAGGCCATCATGTCCCCTGGTCCGTCCCGGCAGGCGCGCGAGTCGTTCGACCGGTTGTCCGATTTGCTGGTTGCCGGCTACGCGGGTTATGACAAGACCCTTGAGGGTATGGTCCGCGAAATGCTGAAGCCCATGCTCAAGGAATGGCTGGACGAGAACTTGCCGCAGGTGGTGGAACGGGTGGTCGCCCGCGAAGTGGCCCGTTTGGCACGGGTCAAGAGACCGTAACCGCACTTCCCAGACCGTCATTTCCCCATACACGGGATTTTCGGCGGCTTGTGCCAGATTCCTGAACTTGCCGGAATGATGGCATACCGCGTCACACCCGGTTTACCTTTGACAGAGCGGCGTATATGTTCTGCCCCGATTCGCGACAACTACCCGGGGCAGTGCAAGGCCATGCTGGACAAGACCTATAACCCTGCGGACATTGAACCCAAATGGTATCGCCATTGGGAGGAAACGGGCGCGTTTCGTTCCGGCCAGCGCCCGCAGGCCGAACCCTATAGCATCGTTCTGCCGCCCCCCAATGTCACCGGCAGCCTTCATATCGGCCACGCGCTCGATCACACCCTGCAGGATGTTCTGATCCGGTTCGAGCGGCTGCGCGGCAAGGATGTTTTGTGGCAGCCCGGGTGCGACCACGCCGGCATTGCCACCCAGATGGTGGTGGAGCGTCAGCTTGACGCCGAAGGTCTGGATCGGCGCGCCATGGGACGCGACGCCTTCGTCGAGCGGGTGTGGCAGTGGAAAGAGGAGTCGGGCGGCACCATCACCCGACAGATGCGACGTCTTGGCGCATCCTGCGACTGGGCGCGTGAGCGCTTCACCATGGATGAGGGCTTCTCGGCCGCTGTTCTCAAGGTGTTCGTGGAACTTTACCGGCAGGGTCTCTTGTATCGCGACAAGCGGCTTGTGAACTGGGACCCCAAGCTCAGGACCGCGATTTCCGACCTCGAAGTGGAGCAGAAGGAAATCGACGGTCATTTCTGGCACTTCCGCTATCCGCTCGAGGATGACCCTGAGCGCTATATCGTGGTTGCCACCACGCGGCCCGAAACCATGTTGGGCGACACGGCCGTGGCGGTGCATCCGGATGACGAGCGCTACAAGGACCTGATCGGCCGGAATGTTATCCTGCCCCTGGTCGGCCGGCCGATTCCCATCGTGGGAGATGATCATGCGGACCCCGAACAAGGATCTGGCGCAGTCAAGATCACCCCGGCCCATGATTTCAACGATTTCGAGGTTGGCAAGCGCCATGACCTGCCGATGATCAACGTGATGGATGAAGAGGCGCGCATCAATGACAACGCGCCCGAAGCCTATCGCGGACTTGATCGCTATGAAGCGCGCAAGAAAGTGGTCGCCGATCTGGAAGCTCTGGGTCTGGTGGAAAAGATCGAACCCCATCGCCATACAGTGCCTTATGGCGATCGCTCCGGCGTGGTGATCGAGCCCTGGCTCACCGACCAGTGGTATGTGGACGCCGAAGCTCTGGCCAGAGAAGCGATTGCGGCTGTCAGGGACGGGCGCACAAAGTTTGTCCCCGCGACCTGGGAGAAGACCTACTTCAACTGGATGGAAAACATCCAGCCCTGGTGCGTCTCCCGTCAGCTCTGGTGGGGGCATCGGATTCCCGCCTGGTATGCCCCGGACGGCACCGTGTTCGTGGCCGAGACCGAAGAGGAAGCCTACGCCGAGGCGCGGGCCAGGTTTGGGGAAGACGTGACCCTGACGCGCGATCCCGATGTGCTTGACACCTGGTTTTCGTCGGCGTTGTGGCCCTTTGGAACGCTGGGCTGGCCCGAAAAAACGCCGGAGCTTGAACGCTATTACCCCACGAGCGTTCTGGTTACAGGCTTCGATATTATCTTCTTCTGGGTGGCGCGGATGATGATGGATGGACTCCATTTCATGGGGGAAGTGCCGTTCCGGACGGTCTATGTCCATGCCCTGGTGCGCGACGAGCATGGACAGAAAATGTCCAAATCCAAGGGCAATATCATTGATCCGCTGGAATTCGCCGACCGATATGGGGCGGATGCACTGCGTTTTACATTGGCAGCGCTTGAGACCCAGGGACGCGACATCAAGCTTTCCGAAAAAAGGGTCGAAGGATACCGCAATTTCGCCACCAAGCTGTGGAACGCGGCGCGGTTCTGCGAAATGAATGCCTGCGTGGACGCCACCGGATTTGATCCAGCATCCGCGACACTCACCGTCAATCGCTGGATCCTGTCCGAGGTGGCGCGGGCGGCGGCGGATGTGACCCGGGCACTTGAGGCGTTCCGGTTCTCTGACGCCGCCGGGGCGGTCTATCAGTTTGTCTGGGGTACCTTCTGCGACTGGTATCTGGAGATTATCAAGCCCATCCTGACCGGGGATGACAGCGCTGCCCGGGACGAGACACGCAAGACCGCGGCCTGGGTGCTCGACCGGATCCTTGTGCTCCTCCATCCCTTCATGCCGTTCGTCACGGAAGAGCTATGGCACGCGTTCGGCGTGGCCCGGGCCAGCGACCTCGTTCTGGCGGATTGGCCCACCGGACTCGATGCGCTGATCGATGACGACGCCACGGCGGAGCTCGACTGGCTCATTCGGCTGATCACCGAGATCCGCTCGGTCCGTGCCGAAATGAATGTGCCGCCGGGGGCAAAGATCACGCTTCTGACCCAGGGCACCAGTCCCCGAACCGACGCCCGGATGGCCCGCCACGACGAGGTACTGAAACGCCTTGCCCGAATCGAGGTGATTGCGCGGGTGGAGGGTGCCCCGCCGGCAGGCTCCATCCAGACCGTGGTGGACGAGGCAACGCTGGTTCTGCCGCTTGCCGACGTGATCGACATCGCTCAGGAGCGGGCACGCCTGGAGAAGAACCTCGACAAGGTCGGCAAGGAAATCAAGTCAATCGAAGGCCGGCTCAACAATGAAAAATTCATGGCCAAGGCGCCACCAGAGG
>RFJA01000044.1 GCA_003695065.1 Alphaproteobacteria bacterium | reverse complement strand
GATCCGGTGTGCTGGATGCAGATCGGCTATGCCTGCGGCTACACCTCGGTATTCATGGGGCGCCCCATCTTCTACCGGGAGGTGGAATGCAGAGGCATGGGCCATCCCCATTGTCGCATCGTCGGCAAACCGCTGGATGACTGGGACGACATCGAGGAGGACCTGGAATATCTGCAGCCCCAGGCGTTTGCCAATAGGCGCGCCATCAAGACCTCTAACGCCACGACTTCCGCGCTGGCGGAGACCGGCCTGCCGGAAGCCGAGGCGATCGGCAAAGACGAAATGGTCGGCGCGTCAGCCGCCTTCAATATTGCCTGCCACATGCTGGAGCGTGTCGGCAAGACCGACGCCACCGTACTGTTTCTGGGCGAGTCCGGGGTCGGCAAGGAGATGTTTGCCCGCACGCTACACCGCATCGGCCCCAGGAGCGACAAACCCTTTGTCGCGGTCAACTGCGCGGCGATCCCCGAACATTTGATCGAGGCGGAACTGTTCGGCGTGGAAAAAGGCGCGTTCACCGGCGCCATAGAGGCACGGGCGGGGCGTTTTGAACGGGCTGACACGGGAACACTTTTCCTCGATGAGGTGGGCACGCTGACGTTGTCTGCCCAGGGCAAGTTGCTACGCGCCCTGCAGGAAGGTGAAATAGAACGGGTCGGCGGCAAACGCACCCGCAAGGTGGATGTCCGGGTGGTGGCTGCAACCAATGAGGATCTTCGCAAGGCGGTCAAGGAAGGTCGGTTCCGGGAGGATCTGTTCTTCCGGCTCAATGTCTTCCCAATCAATGTCCCGCCCCTGCGGGAACGCAAGGCAGACATTCCCCTGCTGATGAACCATTTCCTCAAAAAGTTCTCCAGCCGCTACAACAAGCCGGTGCTCGGATTCACCGAACGAGCGATCGACGGCTTCCTCAATTACGACTGGCCGGGCAACATTCGGGAGTTGGAAAATCTGGTGGAACGGGGCGTCATTCTGGCACCCGAGAACGACGCGATCGATCTTTGCCACCTCTTCACCTTCGGGGAGGAGGTGACCACCGATATCCTGGCGCTGGGCAAGGAGGGTACGCTCAATCGCGCCAAGAACGAGGACATTGATGATGATCGACAGGCCTCGTCCAAATCGGTGGTCGAGCAAATCCTCGACCAGGAAACCCCGCTCGAACAGGTCGAGTATACATTGCTCAAAACTGCGGTTGACAGGGCCGGCGGCAACCTTTCGGCAGCCGCCCGCATGCTCGGCATTACACGGCCGCAACTTGCCTATCGACTCAAGAAATACGAGGAAGAATCCGGCGCCGCGCTGCTGCCCTGATTTTTCGCAGCAATTGATCCGATACCTGCTTTCTCAAAGAAGGTTGACCGGCAGCTTCAGGTATACAACACCATTGTCTTCGGCCGGTGGCAGGTGGCCAGCACGCATATTGACCTGAACCGATGGCAGGATCAGCACCGGCATGTCCAGGGTCTTGTCCTTCTCGGTACGCATCTTTGTGAACTCGGCCTCACTCACCCCTTCGTGGATATGGATGTTCTTGGCCTTTTGCTCGCTCACCGTGGTCTCCCAGACAGGCTCACGGCCGCCCGGCTGATAGTCGTGGCACAGGAACATGCGGGTGTCATCCGGCAGCGCAAAGATTTTCTGGATCGAGCGATAGAGAGTGGCCGCGTCGCCCTGGGGAAAATCGCACCGCGCTGTGCCATAGTCGTGCATGAACAAAGTATCGCCAACGAACACGGCGTCGCCAACAACATAGGTCACACAAGCCGGGGTATGGCCGGGGGTATGCATGACCCGGGCCTCCAGCTCCCCGATCCGGAACCTGTCACCATCCGCAAACAAATGGTCGAACTGCCGGCCGTCGGGAATGAATTCGGGACCGGTGTTAAACACTTGCCTGAATGTCTCCTGCACTGTCCGGATGTGCTCGCCAATGGCGATCCGCCCCTTGCCCAGCTTGCCCTTGAGATAGGGTGCAGCGCTCAGATGGTCAGCGTGGGCATGGGTTTCCAGAATCCATTCCACGTCAAGCCCCTGATCATGAATGAAAGCCAGCAGCTTGTCGGCCGACCGGGTCGACGTGCGCCCCGACTTGGGATCGAAATCGAGCACCGAGTCAAGAATCGCCGCCTTTCTGGTGGCAGGATCGGAAATAACATAACTGATCGTATAGGTTTCCGGATCGAAGAACCCTTTTACGTCAGGCTTGGAGATCATTTCACAGTTTCCTTTCCAGATGATATTGTCGGACCGCCTTCAGCGTTCAGAGGCGGCTCCACAGCCGGAGCCACCATTGCGGTGGTTGGGGATCTTGAGCGGCGGCTGTTTGCCCGCATCGGCCATGCCGGTGCGCTCGGGATCCAGTTCCTGCATGGCGGCATGTTGACTCAGGAACACCTCCCCGGTCAGACGATCCAGAAAATTCACACGGATCAGCTTGTCCATTACCGGCCCCTTCACCTCCGAGAGGTGGAAGCGGACACCGGCATGATCGAGGCGTTCGACAATGGCTTCGAGCGATTCAAGGGCGCTGGCGTCAATGTGGTTCACGGCAGGGCACATCAGCACCACGTCTGTCACTGCGGGATGGTCCGCAACAAGCCCGTAGATGGCATCTTCGAGATAACGCGCGTTGGCAAAATAAAGACTTTCGTCAACCCGCACGGTCAGCACCTT
>RFJA01000043.1 GCA_003695065.1 Alphaproteobacteria bacterium | reverse complement strand
TTTGGAAAGACCGTGCCCGATATTTCGCTCAATGCGGTCGCCAACCTGGGGTACGCCGATTGCCGGTTTCTCAAGCCGGTCTTTGCCGGTGATACCATCTCCACCACCAGCGAAGTGATCGGACTCAAGCAGAATTCCAATGGCAAGACCGGGGTGGTCTATGTGCGCTCCACCGGCGTCAATCAGCATGGCGAGACGGTGCTCGATTATGTGCGCTGGGTGATGGTGCGCAAACGCAACCTCGACGCTCCGGCGCCCGACACCGTTATCCCCGATCTGCCGTCCCATGTTCCGGTGGACGCTATCGGGCTTCCCGACGGGCTCGATTTTTCCGGTTACGACACCGGGCTCGCCGGTTCGCCACATCTGTGGGACGACTATGCGATTGGCGAAAAGATTGACCATGTGGATGGCATCACCATCGAGGCGGCGGACCATATGATGGCGACGCGCCTGTATCAGAACACGGCGCGGGTCCACTTCAACCTGCACGCCGAGCGTGATGGCTGGCTCAAGGAGCGCATTGTATACGGCGGTCACGTGATCTCGCTGGCGCGCGCGCTGAGCTTCAACGGGCTTGGCAATGCCTGCTTCATCGCCGCGATCAATGGCGGGCAGCATACCGCTCCGTGTATTGCCGGCGACACCGTCTATGCCTGGAGCGAGGTTCTCGACAAGGCTGAAATCAAGGGGCGCCGTGATGCCGGGGCGCTGCGACTGCGACTGGTGGCGACCAAGAATCACCCCTGCGGCGACTTCCCCGACAAGGGCGCAGATGGCAAGCGGCTGGGCGACGTGGTGCTTGATCTCGACTACTGGGCGGTGATGCCGCGACGAAACTGAAAGCCACCACGGCGTGTGGTGCCGCCGCTTCGGCAACGAGGGACGGGCTGGGCGCACTTGTGGTTCACCGGAAAGAAATTTCAGGGCGGCGCGCGGTGTCCGCCAACGGGTTGTCGCCGACGCGCGTTTCGCCGAACATTCCGGCGATGCGGCGAATGGGATGTTGGCACCGCCCGCCCCGTTCGGTGAAAAATCAACATTTCCTTGCCCTGACGGGGGGAAGCGACTAAAAACGGCCGAGTCAGAGAATACGGGACCCGGTACGATCATGGCCGGGCATGCGACGTCAGGGAGATCAGGATCCATGGCTCAACCCAACCGGCCTCTTTCACCGCATCTTCAGGTCTACAAGTGGGGCCTCCATATGGCCCTTTCGATCCTTCACCGGGCCACTGGTGTCGCGCTTGGCGCCGGCACCCTGTTGCTGGCATGGTGGCTGATGGCGATTGCCAGCGGGCCCGAGGCCTATGCCCAGGTTCGCGACTGCATGACAGGCTGGCTCGGCCGCCTGGTCCTGTTCGGTTTCACCTGGGCGCTGATGCTGCATCTGTGCAACGGTGTGCGCCATCTGGTGTGGGACACGGGCTGCGGTTTCGAACTGTCGACCGTGCGTGTGAGCAATCAGTTGGTTCTGTGGGGATCGGTGATCCTGACCCTGGTCGCCTGGGGTGTGGGCTACGGTCTGATTGGAGGGTAAGGTCATGAGCATGCGAACGCCTTTGGGCCGGGTGCGCGGCCTTGGATCGGCCAGGAACGGGACCCATCACTGGTGGTTGCAGCGCGTCACTGCCGTGGCGCTGGTGCCGCTGACCGTCTGGTTCGTCGCTTCAATCGTGGGGCTTGTGGGCGCGGATTATGAAACCGTGACGCTGTGGGTTGCCCAGCCGCTGGTTGCGGTTCTGCTCATTCTGTTCCTGCTGACCGGGTTCTATCACCTCAAACTGGGCCTCCAGGTGGTGGTCGAGGACTATGTGCATCATGAAGGCGCCAAGGTGGCGACCCAGATGCTCATCACCTTTGGCTGTTTTCTGGTGGGTGCGCTCAGCATTTTCGCTGTGCTCAAGATAGCTTTTACAAGTTGAGGGTTCGCTGATGAGCCAAGCTTATCCGATCGTCGATCACGTCTATGATGTCGTTGTCGTGGGGGCCGGCGGGTCTGGTCTGCGCGCCACCATGGGGATGGCCGAAGCGGGCCTGAAGACGGCCAGCATCACCAAGGTGTTCCCGACCCGGTCTCATACGGTCGCTGCCCAGGGGGGAATTGCGGCGGCCCTTGGCAATATGGGCGAAGACCGCTGGGAATGGCATATGTTTGACACCGTCAAGGGGTCGGACTGGCTTGGTGACCAGGATGCCATCGAATATATGTGCCGTGAGGCGCCGGCGGCGGTTTATGAACTGGAACACTATGGGGTGCCGTTTTCGCGCACCGAAGAAGGCAAGATCTATCAGCGCGCTTTCGGTGGCATGACCACCCGGTTCGGCGAAGGCCCGGCAGCCCAGCGCACCTGTGCGGCGGCTGACCGCACCGGCCACGCCATGCTGCACGCGCTCTACCAGCAGTCGCTCAAATATGATGCCGACTTCTATATCGAATATTTTGCCATTGACCTCATCATGGTGGATGGCGAATGCCGCGGTGTGATGGCGCTCGACATGGCAACCGGGGAGATTCACCGGTTCAATGCCAAGATGGTGGTGCTGGCGACCGGTGGCTATGGCCGGGCCTATTTCTCCTGCACCTCGGCACACACCTGTACGGGGGACGGCGGGGGCATGGTGCTGCGCGCCGGGCTGCCCATGCAGGACATGGAGTTTGTGCAGTTCCACCCGACCGGCATCTATGGTGCCGGTGTGCTGATCACCGAAGGGGCGCGCGGTGAGGGCGGCTATCTCGTCAATGCGGAAGGCGAGCGGTTCATGGAACGTTACGCGCCGTCCGCCAAGGATCTGGCATCGCGTGACGTGGTCAGCCGGTCGATGGCCATGGAGATCCGTGAAGGTCGCGGGGTCGGGCCCAACAAGGACCACATCTATCTGCATCTGGATCACCTGGACCCGGATATTCTGGCCGAACGGCTGCCCGGTATTTCCGAATCCGCCAAGATTTTCGCGGGCGTCGATGTGACCAAGGAGCCGATCCCGGTGATCCCGACCGTGCACTACAACATGGGCGGTATCCCGACCAACTATCATGGCGAAGTGGTGACGCTGAAAGACGGCAACCCGGATAGCGTGGTGCCCGGTCTGATGGCGGTGGGCGAGGCGGCCTGTGTGTCGGTCCATGGCGCCAACCGGCTGGGCTCCAACTCGCTCATCGATCTGGTGGTGTTCGGGCGCGCTGCGGCGCACCGGGCGGCCGAAGTGATTGACAAAAGCCAGAAGGCACGGCCCCTGCCCAAGGAGGCCGGTGAAAATGCCATTGCCCGCCTTGACAGGTTCCGCAACGCCAAAGGCGGCACGCCGACCGCCCGGATTCGGGCTGAAATGCAGCGGGTGATGCAGTCCAACTGTGCCGTGTTCCGCACCGGGGAGGTGCTGGAAGAAGGCAAGGGCAAGATCACTGAAGTCTACAAGATGATGGAGGACATTGCGGTTACCGATCGTTCGCTGGTGTGGAACAGCGACCTTGTGGAGACCATGGAGCTCGACAACCTGATCGGGCAGGCCATGGTGACCATGTACGGCGCGGCCAACCGCACCGAGAGCCGCGGCGCTCACAAGCGCGAAGACTATCCCGACCGCGATGACGACAACTGGATGAAACATACCGTGGCGTGGTTCGAGGACGGCGCTGTGACGCTCGACTACCGCCCGGTGCACAATTACACGCTGACCGACGAGATCGAGTACATCAAGCCCAAGGCCCGGGTGTACTGACAAATTCAGCTAGGACACGAAGACCATGGCTCAGTTCAGACTTCCCGCCAATTCCCGCATTCGCAAGGGTAAGGAGTACAAGGCCGAAGGCGCCAGGAACGTCAAACGGTTCACGGTTTATCGCTGGAACCCGGACGACGGCGAAAACCCCCGCATGGATACCTACGAGGTGGACCTCGACAATTGCGGTCCGATGGTGCTCGACGCTCTGATCAAGATCAAGAACGAGATCGACCCCACATTGACCTTCCGCCGGTCCTGCCGCGAGGGGGTGTGCGGGTCGTGCGCCATGAACATCGACGGCACCAACACGCTCGCCTGCACCAAATCCATCGATGACATCAAGGGCGATGTGAAGATCACGCCGCTGCCGCACATGGAAGTGGTCAAGGACCTGGTGCCGGACATGACCCGGTTCTATGCCCAGTATGCGTCCATCAAGCCGTGGATGCAGACCGAAACGCCGACCCCGTCTCATGGCGAGCGGTTGCAGTCGCGCGAGGATCGCGCCAAGCTTGATGGCCTTTACGAATGTATTCTGTGCGCTTGCTGCTCGACCAGTTGTCCCAGTTACTGGTGGAACGGTGACCGCTATCTGGGTCCGGCGATCCTGCTCCAGGCCTATCGCTGGCTGGTGGACAGCCGGGACGAGAACACCGGTGAGCGGCTCGACAATCTGGAAGATCCGTTCCGGCTTTATCGCTGCCACACCATCATGAACTGCACCAACGCGTGCCCCAAGCATCTCAATCCGGCCAAGGCGATTGCCGAAATCAAGAAGATGATGGTGGAACGCCAGGGTTAGGCCCGCGTCATATTTTCTCAGATTTGGGGAGGCCCGTTGTTCAGGCGACGGGCCTCATTGATTGTGCATTGCGTATGACGCGCGTCGGCGCCGACGCGGGGAACGCGGGGAGCGTTACAGGAACTCCTTCATCTCTTCCACTTCCCGGATCACGAACCCCTTGCTGGCGGGAAAGCGGCGTGCCGCCATGGCCTTGGCGTCATCCAGATTGCGGGCCAGGAGTTCCACGTAATGGACTTCGGCCCATTCTTCGCCCACACCCTTGTGGGTTTCTCCAATGGCCAGGCACGCACGGACTTCTTCATTATAGACCGCAGCCTCGAATTTTTTCAGTTGTGCCATCGTTTCGGTACCTTCAGCTTGATGACGACTTCCCTTAATGCACTTTCTCAACCTGAAATAAACAAACCGTTAATGCGAGCGGGGCCTTGATAGGGAAAAAATCACTTTTTCCGGTCGCGGCGATGCCAAAAAAGCGGCTGGTTTGTCGGAACGGTTGTGCTATGAGTTGCCGCCGAGATGGAACAGGCGCCGATCAACGGGAATCCTGAAACGGGCAGCAGTGCCGGACCGCTGGCGGCCTATGAAGCCATGCGCGCGCGCGCCGAGCTGAAACCGGACGCGGGCCAGGAGCGGGTTGCACGCCGGCTCGACCGACTGCACCGGGAGCTGGCGGACTGGCACCCGGCCGGTCGCAGTCTGGTGGCGCGGCTGCTGGCGCCGTTCTCAGGACGGGCCCGCAATGCCAACGCAGCGCCGCGCGGCATCTATATGTACGGGGGGGTCGGGCGCGGCAAGTCCATGCTGATGGACCTGTTCTTCGCCGGCGCACCGGTTGATGCCAAACGCCGGGTTCACTTTCATGCCTTCATGCTGGAAATCCACAGCCGCATTCATGACTGGCGGCAGATGACCACGGCCGAGCGGGAAAGGGTCGCCTGGAAAGGCGTTGGCGACGATCCGATTCCACCCTTGGCCCGCGAGGTCGCGAAGGGCGCCCGGCTGCTCTGCTTCGACGAGTTTCAGGTGACCGATGTGGCTGACGCCATGATTCTGGCGCGGCTCTTTACTGCCCTGTGGGACGAGGGCGTGGTGACGGTGGCCACCTCCAACCGGGCGCCCGAGGCGCTCTATGAGGGGGGGCTCAACCGCCAGCTTTTCCTGCCGTTCATCGATCTTGTTCGTGACCGTCTCGACGTCATCGAACTTGATGGTCCGACCGACTACCGGCTGGAACGTTTGGGCGGGGCGCCTGTTTACTACACGCCGATCTCGGAGGAAGCTACGAAGGCGCTGTCCGAAACCTTCTATCGGATGACCGACCACGAGGTGGGTGACCGTTCGGCGGTGGGCCCGGAGGAGCTTGAGGTGCAGGGCCGCAAGCTGTTTGTCCCGGTGGCCTCTCGTGGTGTGGCGGTGTTCTCGTTCAAGCGGCTGTGCTGCAATCCTCTGGGCGCGGCAGACTACCTCGCCATCGCCTGGACCTACCACACGGTGATTGTCGTGGGCATCCCGAGAATGGGGCCGGAGATGCGCAACGAGGCCAAACGCTTCGTGACACTGATCGATGCGCTTTACGAGAATAACGTTAAGCTTCTCTGTTCTGCTGCCGCGCCGCCCGAACAACTCTATGAGGCCGGCGACGGATCGTTCGAGTTCCAGCGCACCGTGTCACGCCTGCGGGAAATGCAGTCCGCCGACTATCTGGCCCGCGGCCACGCGGTCTGACCGATCAGTCATCCAGGAGCTGGCTGTAATTGACGCGGTATATACCCTGCATGGACTTATCCACGAACGCGCCACTGGCGGCGTAGTAAGGCAGGGCGCCAGGGTGCTCCAGAGATCGTCGGTCGGGGTGGAATTGGCCAGGAACACTGCCAGGCTCAGGCAGATGTCTGCGCTAAGCTGATTCAAGCTGTCCTGAGTGTTGTTATAGAGCTGATCGAACTCCTGCTCGTCGCCAATTGGCAACATGCAAAATCGGCGGTTGTCGGCAAACGCCTCGGTCAGACCCGGAATCGGATCCGGGTTGGTGACAAGAATGCTGGTCTCCGCAAGCCCGCAGCGGGGGATCAGGTCCCCAGTATCGTTCTCCTGTTCCATCGACTGCGTCTCCTGGTGATGGTCAGAGGACGAACCAGGGGCCGGTTCGAGACTCAGGGCGCGCGGATCTGTCGCGGGAGAAAAATAATCAGCGGGGTCAGTCTTGTATTATTTTGGCGCGCTTCTCGACCCTTTCTTTGCGGTTTTCGCACACAACCGGGTGGGTCCCGGTTGCGGGAGAGCGGCAATTCAGGTACACCGCCTCAGGTATTTTCAATTGATTCCCCTCGGCGCCGATTGGCCCTGATTCTTACCGGCTGGCGGCACCGGCGATAAAGACAGATGTTCAAAACGGGAGCTGAACCATCATGGCACGGAAGAAAATTGCGCTGATCGGTGGCGGACAGATCGGCGGCACGCTGGCACACCTCGCTGGTCTCAAGGAAATGGGCGACGTGGTGATTTTCGATATCGCCGAAGGGCTGCCGCAGGGCAAGGCGCTGGACCTGGCCCAGTCCGCGGCTGTTGACGGATTCAACGCGACCATCAAGGGCACCCAGAATTATGAGGATATTGCCGGCGCCGATGTGGTGATCGTGACCGCGGGCGTTCCGCGCAAGCCGGGCATGAGCCGCGATGACTTGCTTGGCATCAACCTCAAAGTGATGAAAGCGGTTGGCGAGGGAATCGGCAAATATGCGCCGGATGCCTTCGTCATCTGCATCACCAACCCGCTGGACGCCATGGTCTGGGCGCTGCGTGAATTCTCCGGCTTGCCTCACAATATGGTGGTCGGCATGGCGGGCGTGCTTGACAGCTCGCGGTTCCGCCATTTTCTGGCCGAGGAGTTCGGTGTCTCCATTCAGGATGTGACCGCCTTCGTGCTGGGCGGTCATGGTGACACCATGGTGCCGCTGGCGCGCTACTCCACGGTGGCCGGGATTCCGGTTCCGGATCTGATCAAGATGGGCTGGACCACCAACGAGCGTCTGGAGCAGATCATCCAGCGCACCCGCGATGGGGGAGCCGAGATCGTGAAGCTTCTCAAAACCGGGTCGGCCTACTATGCACCGGCGGCGTCAGCCATTGAAATGGCAGATTCCTTCCTTAAGGACAAGAAACGGGTTCTGCCCTGCGCTGCGTACCTGACAGGTCAATACGGTGTTAATGATCTTTATGTAGGTGTACCGGTGGTGATCGGTGCGAACGGCGTCGAAAGAGTGGTCGAGATCGAGCTCGACGAAACCGACAGCGCCGGCTTCCAGAAATCTGTGAACGCCGTCAAAAACCTTGTTGCGGCCTGCAAGAACATCGAACCGAGCCTGGCGTAGGGGACGCCCGCAGCCAGTCAGAGGCGGACAGAGGGAGCTGTTACATGAATATCCATGAGTACCAGGCCAAGAGCCTGCTGGCCAAATTTGGCGCGCCGGTCCTGAAAGGGGGGGTCGCCTACACCGCCCAGGAAGCGGTCGATGTTGCCAAGGATCTTGGAGGCCCTGTGTGGGTGGTCAAGGCCCAGATTCACGCCGGTGGCCGGGGCAAGGGCGGCGGCGTAAAGGTGGTCAAGTCCATTGAAGAGGTTAAGGAAAAGGCCTCGGAAATGCTGGGGATGACCCTGGTCACCCACCAGACCGGCCCCGAAGGTAAGGAAGTCAAGCGCGTTTATATCGAAGATGGCTGTGCCATTGCCGACGAGCTCTATCTGAGCCTCCTGGTGGACCGGGCATCAAGCCGCGTCGCCATCATTGCCTCCGCCGAAGGGGGGATGGACATCGAGGAAGTGGCGGCCAAGACGCCGGAAAAGATCATCACCGTGACCATTGATCCGGCGACGGGTCTGTCGGGCTTTCATGCTCGCAAGGTGGCCTACGGCCTGGGCCTCGAAGGCAAGGTGGCGTCCAAAGCGGTCAAGGTGATCCAGTCCCTGTACAATGCGTTCACGGCGCTCGACTGCAGCCTTCTCGAGATCAACCCGCTGGTGGTCACCGAGGAGGACGAGGTAGTGCTGCTCGACGCCAAGATGAGCTTCGACTCAAACGCGCTGTTCCGTCACAAGGACGTGCTGGAGTTGCGGGATCCCGACGAGGAAGATCCCAAGGAGCTCGAAGCCGCCAAGCACGAACTCAACTACATTTCCCTCGATGGCAACATCGGTTGCATGGTCAATGGTGCCGGTCTGGCCATGGCCACCATGGACATCATCAAGCTGTCGGGGGGCGAACCCGCAAACTTCCTTGATGTGGGCGGCGGTGCCACCAAGGAGCGGGTTACCGAAGCCTTCAAGATCATCCTGTCCGATCCCAATGTGGAGGGGATTCTGGTCAACATCTTCGGCGGCATCATGCGCTGTGACGTGATTGCCGAAGGCGTCGTCGCCGCGGCCCGGGAGGTCAGCCTGAACGTGCCGCTGGTGGTTCGCCTCGAAGGCACCAACGTGGAGCTCGGCAAGAAGATCATGGCGGAATCCGGTCTGCCGATCATTGCCGCCGATGATCTCGGCGATGCAGCGGTCAAGATTGTACAAGCGGTGAAGGAGGCGCAGTAATGGCTATTCTCGTTGACGCCAACACCAAGGTTATCTGCCAGGGCTTCACCGGTGCGCAGGGGACCTTCCATTCCGAACAGGCGATTGCCTACGGCACTAGGATGGTCGGTGGCGTGACCCCGGGCAAAGGTGGTCAGAAGCATCTTGACCTGCCGGTTTTCAACACCGTGGCTGACGCCGTGGACGCCACCGGGGCCAATGCGTCCGTGATCTATGTGCCGCCGCCCTTCGCGGCCGACGCGATTCTTGAGGCCATTGATGCCGAGGTGGAGCTGGCGGTGTGCATTACCGAGGGCATACCGGTGCTCGACATGGTTCGCGTCAAGCGGGCGCTTGAAAACTCCAAGACCCGGCTGGTGGGTCCCAACTGCCCCGGTGTGATCACGCCGGGACAGTGCAAGATCGGTATCATGCCAGGGCATATTCACCGGCCTGGATCGGTGGGGATCGTGTCGCGTTCGGGGACACTGACCTATGAAGCGGTGGCGCAGACCACGGCCGCCGGTCTTGGCCAGTCCACCTGCGTCGGCATCGGCGGCGATCCGGTGAACGGAACCAACTTCATCGACGTCCTGGAGATGTTCCTTGCCGATGACGAGACCGAGTCGATCATCATGATCGGTGAAATCGGCGGCTCCGCCGAGGAAGAGGCGGCCGAGTTCCTGAAGGCCTCCAAGGTCAAGAAACCGGTGGTCGGCTTTGTCGCCGGGCGCACCGCACCGCCGGGCCGGCGCATGGGCCATGCTGGCGCGATCGTGAGTGGCGGCAAGGGCGGTGCGGAGGACAAGAT
>RFJA01000042.1 GCA_003695065.1 Alphaproteobacteria bacterium | reverse complement strand
TACTGCGGGCATTCTTGGTCAACAATTCAATTCCGACAACGACACTGCCAATAGCGGTGACAAACGAAGCGACAACAAGGGACCGGAGCCGGAGGGTGTTGCTGTTGGCGAAATCGCCGGGCGGACCTATGCCTTCATTGGCCTGGAACGCGTCGGCGGAATCATGATTTATGATGTCAGCGATCCCGAACAGCCGCAATTCGTGGACTATCGAATCGATCGGAATTTCTCGACAACACTCGACTATGAGCTGCCCGGAGATTTCGCCAGGGCCGGGGATCTCGGACCTGAAGGCCTGGTCTTTGTCCCTGCCGGTGACAGCGTGCTTGGGGCTCCGCTGTTGATCGTCGCCAATGAGGTCAGCGGTTCGCTCACCGTCTACAAGGTTATTACCCGACCCTGAGAAGAGTCCGTTGGGCCACGCATGCCCCTGGTGCGGCCGCCTCGAAGCTTCACAAGGTCAGCAGACCAAAATCGGCCCACCCGGCGCGGGCTCCCTATACACACTTGCGGCGGACCGCACGGCAAATCATGGGATCACTCGAATGGTGAGCATGTTGGCCGGACCCTTTGTGGTTAGCAGACCGTCCCGGAAACACCGCCGACCCGAGAGAAGCCTGCCAAAAAAAGGGCCGCCGATATGAGGCGGCCCTGAACAGGCGGGTCTGGGGAGGGGTGTGTTATCCAACTAACCTGGCAACAGGAAAATGCGCTGACGAAATCGATGAAACCGGAATACCACTGAACAGTCTGAATGGAACTTTTTCAGGAGCTGTATGGCCGTTTCGTCCCTTTGCCAACATCCTTTGTCTCTTGCGGACTTTATTTTGTCTCTTAAGGATTTAATCGGATGATTAATCATTCTATCTAGTTCGTAGCTATGCCATAAGTTTCATGCAAGTGCAAGAAAATTCTACGCCTTACCCCTTAAACAACGGACCGGAACAGCGCCCATAAGGAAAAGGGCCGCGCAACGCGCGGCCCCCTTGCAATGTTCGGTCTGTCGGACGGACTTAGAAGCCCATGCCGCCCATGTCAGGCATACCACCGCCCGGTGCCGCCGGTTTCTCTTCCGGAATTTCGGCGACCAGAGCTTCGGTGGTGATCAGCAGCCCGGCGACGGAAGCCGCATCTTCGAGCGCCGTGCGCACCACCTTGGTCGGGTCGATGATCCCGGCCTTCACCAGGTCGGTGTACTCTTCCTTCTGCGCATCGAAGCCGAAGTTGAAGTCGTTGCTTTCCAGCAGCTTGCCGGCCACCACGGCACCGTCAAAGCCCGAGTTCTCGGCGATCTGACGAACCGGAGCCTGAAGCGCCTTGCGGACGATCTCGATGCCGAACGTCTGGTCACGGTTTTCGCCCTGCAGGCCTTCGAGCGCACGGGTCGCATAGAGAAGCGCGGTACCGCCTCCCGGCACGATCCCTTCCTCGACCGCCGCACGGGTCGCATGGAGCGCGTCGTCAACGCGATCCTTGCGTTCCTTCACCTCGACCTCGGTCGCGCCGCCAACCTTGATCACGGCCACACCGCCGGCCAGCTTGGCCAGGCGTTCCTGCAGCTTTTCGCGATCATAGTCGGACGTGGTGGTCTCGATCTGCTGGCGGATCTGATTGCAACGGGCTTCAATATCGGCCTTGTCACCGGCGCCGCTGACGATGGTGGTGTCATCCTTGTTGATGGTCACCTTCTTCGCGGTACCAAGCATGTCGAGCGTCACGTTCTCCAGCTTGATGCCGAGATCCTTGGAGACCACCTGACCACCGGTCAGGACAGCAATGTCTTCAAGCATCGCCTTGCGACGATCGCCGAAGCCTGGCGCCTTGACAGCCGCAACCTTCAGGCCACCGCGCAGCTTGTTGACCACCAGGGTCGCCAGCGCTTCGCCTTCCACATCCTCGGCAATGATGAGGAGCGGACGGCCGCTCTGCACCACCGCTTCGAGCAGCGGCAGCATGCTCTGCAGGTTGGACAGTTTTTCTTCATGAAGAAGGATGTACGGGTCGTCGAGTTCGACCTGCATCTTCTCGGCATTGGTGACGAAATAGGGCGACAGATAGCCGCGGTCGAACTGCATGCCTTCCACGACTTCCAGTTCGGAGGCCAGGCTCTTGGCTTCCTCGACCGTGATCACGCCTTCCTTGCCGACCTTTTCCATGGCCTCGGCAATCATTTCGCCGATCGACCGTTCACCGTTGGCGGAAATGGTACCAACCTGGGCAATCTCGTCGCTATTGGAGATTTCCTTGCTGCGGCTCCTGAGGTCTGCTGTGACCTTTTCGACCGCCAGGTCGATACCGCGGCGCAGATCCATCGGGTTCATACCGGCGGCAACCGCCTTCATGCCTTCGCGAACGATCGCCTGGGCCAGCACGGTGGCGGTTGTCGTACCGTCACCCGCAATATCATTGGTCTTGGACGCCACTTCGCGAACCATCTGGGCGCCCATGTTCTCGAACTTGTCTTTCAGTTCGATTTCCTTGGCTACGCTCACACCGTCCTTGGTGATGCGGGGCGCGCCAAATGACTTCTCGATGACAACGTTGCGACCTTTCGGACCAAGCGTCACCTTCACGGCGTTGGCCAGAGTATCGACACCCTTCAGGATGCGCTGGCGCGCCGTATCGTGAAATTTGACTTCCTTAGCAGACATGACTTTCTACTCCTGACTTACGCAGCTTTTTTACCGGCCGCTTCGCTCTCGATAATGCCGAGAATGTCGGATTCCTTCATGATGAGCAGGTCTTCACCATCGATCTTCACCTCGGTCCCCGACCATTTCCCGAACAGGATGCGGTCACCGACCTTGACGTCGAGAGGGGTAACCGTGCCGTCCTCGGCCTTGTGGCCAGCGCCAATAGCGAGCACTTCGCCCTCGCTCGGTTTTTCCTTGGCGGAATCTGGAATGATAATGCCTCCAGCCGTTTTCTCTTCGCTTTCCACACGACGAACGAGAACACGGTCATGCAATGGACGAAAAGCCATGATGAACCTCTTTCCTTTATTGACGACCCCCCGAGAACCGGCGGGTCCATCCCCTAATCAACAACCGTTACGGTCGCATATTAGCACTCACCAGGTGCGAGTGCTAATACCGGTACGGGATATTGGTAACGGGCGGTATTCTGTCAAGGGCCAGCGGGAAAATTTTTTTGCCCCTCATCGCGCCGTCTCCATCGCCCGATCGAAAAGGCTGACTGCCGCCGATTTGGCCAGTTGGGCCGCGTCCTGGTCCCCCATCACATGGGC
>RFJA01000041.1 GCA_003695065.1 Alphaproteobacteria bacterium | reverse complement strand
GTACCAGAAGAGCGGCCGCGGGTTGCCGCGGTTTTTCTCAATCGGCTGGAAAGGCGCATGCGTCTTCAATCGGATCCGACAGTCGTCTATGCGCTGACCCGGGGCGAGCCTCTGGGGCGCCGTCTTACCCGGGAAGACCTTGAGGTTGACTCGCCCTACAACACCTATCGCCACCATGGCCTGCCGCCCGCACCGATCGCCAATCCCGGCGTTGATGCGCTCAGGGCGGTGCTCAATCCGCTGGACAGTGACGACCTTTATTTTGTTGCCGACGGGACCGGCGGACATGCCTTCGCCCGGACCCTTGAAAAGCACAACGAAAACGTGCGCAAGTGGCGAAAAATCAGGCGTGCCAAGGACAAGTCAGACCTTGGCGGGAAGCCGGGCGAGTAGCCACTCCAGCCAGGACGCTGGAAGAAGGCCGACCAGCCGCAAAACCGCCACCAGAGGCCAGGGAAAAGCAATACGCCCCTTGTTGCGCTCAAGCCCCCGGGCAATGATCCGGGCGGCCCGATGGGCAGGCATGAGAAAGGGCATGGGAAAACTGTTGCGGTCGGTCATGGGACTTTCCACGAAACCGGGGCAGATGACATTCACCGCAATTCCCTCGGGCGCCAGCATGCCCCGTAGTGCCTCGCCATAGGCCTTGACTGAGGCCTTGCTCGCCGAATAGGCGGGCGCGCTCGGGAAGCCAAGAAAACCCGCCAGCGAACTCATGATTGCCACCCGGCCCCTGTGGCGGGCGCGCATCCGTTCGATCGCTGCGTGGATGGTATGGAGCACGCCCCAGACATTGACGGCGAAGGTGTCACCGGTATGGTCGCCAAGTGGCGTTCCGGATCGATAGCCGAGAGAGACGCCCGCATTGGCGATCACCAGGTCAAGCGGCGCTTTGTCGTCAACCGCATGGATCCAGGCGGTGAGCGCCGGCTCGTCAGTGACGTCCACCACATCGGCGATGACCTTGGCCCCTCGGGCGCGGCATTCCCGGGCGACCAACTCAAGGCGTTCCCGGTTTCGCCCATTCAGGGCGAGCGTGACGCCGGCACGCGCGTAATGAAGGGCAAGCGCTCGGCCTATACCGCTCGACGCGCCGGTGATCAGGATCGACTTGGGGTTTTGCATTCGTGCCTTAAGCCCTTATAACCAAGTCTCAAATACCGCTCCGGGAAGCGGGAAGCAAGGATCAGGCCTATGACCATTTCAAGCATGACGGGCTTTGCCCGGGCGACGGGGCAGGATGAGGGATTGAGCTGGATCTGGGAAATCCGCAGCGTCAACAGCCGCGGGCTGGAATTTCGTGCCCGCCTGCCCGGTGGCTTCGAAAGTCTTGACAGCGAGATTCGCAAACGGGTACAGGCCCGATTGCACCGCGGCAGCATCAATGTTTCGTTCCAATATCTGCGCACGGCGGCGACCGGCAATGTCATCGTCAACCGGCCGGCGCTGGAGACGCTCAAAGCGGTGGTCGAGGAGGCAGGGGCCGGTCTCGCGCCCACGAGTCTCGGACAGTTGCTGGCGGTGCCCGGTGTCGTCGTTCCGGCCGAGACGCTACCCGACGAGGAAACCGAGGCAGCGCGCCGTGCCGCCATTCTCGGGGATTTTGATGTGGCGCTGGAAGCGCTCATGGTCATGCGCCGGAAGGAGGGGGCAGACCTGGTACCGGCTTTGGAAAGCCAGCTCGATGAAATGGAGCGTCTGGTGCAAGCGGCGGAGTCCTGCCAGGCAGCGCAGCCCGAGGCGCTCCATGCGCGGTTCAGCGCCCGGGTGGAAGAGTTCAAAAATGTTGCCGGTGGCGTGAGTGAAGAGCGTCTGGCCCAGGAAGTGGCGGTTCTGGCCGCCAAGGCGGATGTGCGTGAGGAACTGGATCGGCTGGCCAGCCATGTGCAATCGGCGCGCGCGTTACTGGCTGAGGATGGCCCGGTGGGGCGCAAGCTTGATTTTCTGTCCCAGGAGTTCAATCGGGAAGCCAATACCCTCTGCTCGAAATCGGCCGATCTGGAGTTGACCCGGATCGGCCTTGCGTTGAAGGCCGTGATCGGTCAGTTCCGGGAGCAGATCCAGAATATCGAATGACCGGAGGAGCAACCGGGAGGATGGCTATGGTGGAGATTGCCCGGCGTGGGCTTATGCTGGTGTTGTCGTCGCCATCGGGGGCGGGGAAATCGACGCTGTCGCGCCTTCTTCTGGAAGCGGAAGGGGAGCAGATGGTGATGTCTGTGTCGACCACCACGCGGCCACCCCGACCCGGGGAAGTGGACGGTAGGGACTACCACTTCGTCGATGTCGCCACCTTCGAGAAACTGGTCGAAGAAGATGCGCTTCTCGAACACGCCAGGGTTTTCGACAACTACTACGGCACCCCGGTGGCTCCCGTCGAAAAAGCTCTGAGTGCCGGAAAGGATGTGCTGTTCGATATCGACTGGCAGGGCACCCAACAGCTTGCCCAGAAAAACCCCAAGGATCTGGTGCGCGTCTTCATCCTGCCGCCCTCCACGGCAGAGCTTGCCCGTCGCCTGGAGACCCGGGGCCAGGACAGCCCCGACGTCGTGGCGAGGAGAATGGCCAAGGCGGGAGAGGAGATCAGCCACTGGGCCGAATATGACTATGTGATCATCAACGATGAGCTTGAGGCGGCGCTTGACCGTATTCGGTCGATCCTGCGGGCCGAACGCCTGAAACGCGACCGTCAGACCGGGCTTGTCAAGTTTGTCAAGGACCTGATGGAGGGGAGCGGCGGCTGATCCATTCCAGCGCGCGGGCGAGCTCCACGAAATCCGCCACAGAAAGGTCTTCGGCGCGCGCCGTGGGGGAAATTCCAGTCCGATCAAGAAGCTCTTCCGGATCTTGAAGTATTTGTTTAAGGCTGGACCGTAACATCTTTCGGCGCTGCCCAAAAGCAGCCATGGTAACGCGCTCCAGCGTGGTGATGGGCGGACTCTCGGGCGCTGGTCTTCGGGGTTCCAGTTGTACCACCGCAGAGGTCACTTTGGGCGGCGGCACGAAGGCCTGACGCGGTACGGTGAAGCGGATGGCGGCTTCGCACCGGAACTGGCTGAGCACGGCGAGTCGACCATAGGCCTTGGTGCCGGGGGGGGCGACAATGCGCTCCGCCACTTCGCGCTGGAACATGAGCGTGAGCGATTGGAACCACGGCGGCCAGGGATGGGTGGTCAGCCATTTGGTCAAGAGCGCCGTGCCAATGTTGTAGGGCAGGTTGGCGACGACCCGGACCGGGCCGGGCGCGCCGTCAAGCAACGCGCGTTCATCGATTTCCAGGGCGTCGCCTTCGATTACCTCAAGCCGGCCGGGAAATGCTTCGGCCACTTCTTCGAGGGCGGCGATGCAACGCCGGTCTCGCTCTACCGCGACCACGCGGGCCGCGCCTTCCATCAGAAGAGCACGGGTCAGGCCGCCGGGGCCCGCGCCCACTTCATAGACGGTTGTATCGGCAAGCGACCCCGCTGTCCGGGCAATCCGGCGGGTGAGGTTGAGGTCCAAAAGGAAGTTCTGTCCAAGCGCCTTGGTCGCGCTCAGGCCGTGTCGGCGAATGACCTCGCGCAGTGGTGGCAGCGGGTCGGTCATCTGGCCCGGGCCCTGCTGTCGGCGATTTGCGCGGCCGTGGACAGGGCAGCGATCAGGCTGTCAGGACGGGCAATTCCCTGACCAGCGATATCAAAGGCCGTGCCATGATCGGGTGATGTTCGCACAATGGGAAGCCCCAGGGTGATATTCACACCGCGGTGGAAATCCAGGGTTTTCAGCGGAATCAGTGCCTGATCATGATACATGCACAGGGCGGCGTCGTAACGTTCACGGGCCTCGGGGTGAAACAGGGAGTCTGCGGGGACCGGACCACGCACCTGATGGCCCGATTCGCGCAGTCGGGCAATGGCGGGCGCGATGATGGCCTCTTCCTCGTTGCCGATGGTACCGTTCTCCCCGGCATGCGGGTTTAACCCGGCGACGGCAAGGCGTGGCCGGTGGATGGCGAAGTCGCGGCGCAGCGCCGTGATTACTGTCTCGGCGGTTGTCACGATAAGGTCCGCTGACAGGCTTTGCGCCACCTCTGCCAGGGGTATGTGGATGGTCAGCGGGACCACCCGCAGCCCGTCGATGGCGAGCATCATGACCGGATTTCCGGCAGCTCCTGTCAGTTCGGCCAGCAGTTCCGTGTGCCCAGGGTGGCGCAATCCCGCCTTGTAGAGGACAGATTTGGCGATAGGGTTGGTGACCATCCCGGAAACTTTGCCCTGCCGGGCCAGATTGACGGCGACCCGGATAGACGCAAGCACCAGCGGCGCGGTCTCGACCCGAGGAGTTCCCGGCGCGACCGCCGGGCCATCGTATCGGAGATCACTTTCGAAAACCGGCAGCGCGCGGTCAAAAACCGTACCTGTCTGGTCAAGATCGGTGATCGACTCCACCTCGATATCCGCGGCCAGTGTGTCACGCAGGCTCCGCATCAGGGCGAGCGGCGCGACGATTGCGAAAGCGGGCAATGCCCGTTCCCGGCGCTGTTTCCAGGCGCTGAAGGTAATTTCCGGACCGATGCCTGCGGGTTCGCCAAGCGTAAGGGCAAGCGGTAGCCCGTCAGCGATAGTCGACGATCGCATCCCGGCGCAAATCCCTTAAATAGCGGCGCGCCATCAAGGATAGCCGTTGCTGGCGTAATGATTCTTCGATGGTGTCGAAGGTCGGCAGGTTGACCTCTGGTTCGTCACGGTCGCAGACCACCAGGACCTGCAACCCGTTATCGGTTTCAATTGGGGGAGTGGCGTGCCCCACCTCAAGTGTCTCCACCGTCTCCTGAAGTGCTGCTGGCATGTCGCCAATCCGCAATGCCCCGATCGGGCTTACCGTAGCGCCATCAAGACCGTTGGTGGTCGCGTCGAGATCGTCACAGGTCGAAACGCTGGCGGCCATCTTTGCGACCTTTTCCTTTGTCGCCGCTTTTGCCTCGTCGTCTGCATCCGGCGGGTAGGGGACGGATATTTGCGTAAGGTCTACTTTCACATCCAGCGGGTCAACGGTGAGGATTTTGCGCCGGTCACGCAGGAGCAGAATATAGTAGCCGCCGGGGGCACGTACAGGATCCGAGATCGTTCGGGGACGCATGTTGGCAAGCACCCGGTCCACCTCTTCGGTCAGTTGACCTTGCGGCACCCACCCAAGATCACCACCGACGGCGGCCGTTGCCGCTTCCGAGAACTGGCGCGCCATGACATTGAAGGGAGCGCCCTGGCGGAGCTGATCCACCAGACGTTCGGCGGTCTGGCGCACTTCGCGTTCGCGTTCAGGCGAATCGACAATGAGGAAAATCTCCGAGACCAGATATTCGTTCTGGCCGGCATTCTGTTGCAGGCGGTCCAGGATGTTCTGGACTTCGTCATCGCTCACCGCTACCTGAGAATTCAGTCGGCCCCGCACCAGGCGGGTCCATGCCAGTTCGGCGCGGATCTGCTGCCGGAGTGAATTGAGACTGGCACCGGCACGTTCCAGATAGGCGGCGAACTGGTCCGGCGGCATGCCATACTGCTGCCCGATGGCGCCGATGGTCTGCTCCACTTCCTCGTCGGAAATCACGAGATCGAATTCGGCCGCTTCCTGAAGCTGAAGCTTTTCGTCCACCAGATTCTGAAGCGCCTGCTGGCGCAGAAGTTCTCGCTGTTCAGGTGTAATCTCCCCGCCCGCCGCGGCAAGGATCAGGTTGAGCCGTTGTTCCACGTCATACTCGGAGATAACCTCGTCGTTGACGATGGCCCGGATGCTTTCGACTTCAACTTCCTGGGCGCGCAGAGCAGACGCCGCGGCGCCCCCGAGGGCTACCGCCAGGCCAATCGTCAGCAATTTCAGTTTCAGTCCAAACACCCGCAATACTCTGCCCCCCTCCGACAGATTTGGCTCACTATAACGCACCTGCAGTCCTTTTCTAGCCTAGGTTCTTCAACGAGATCTTCAAGATGATCGAGGTAGAAGGCTCGATATCCCGATCTCGGGTAAAACGCCTGTCATAGGCAATCCCCAAACGAAAGCATTCGTCTTCATAGGTCAGGCCGATGCGCGTCGAAATGGCCTTGCCGCGGTCCAGGTCCCGAATATGGTCGCCGGCCAGGGTCCACCGTCTCGAAATCCGATATAGGGCGCCGGCCCGAATCTCCTCCCGCGGTGTCAGCGTG
>RFJA01000040.1 GCA_003695065.1 Alphaproteobacteria bacterium | reverse complement strand
GGCGTTGGCGATTTAGCATGCATTCGGACTGGGCCACGATCACCTTGGGCCCTTTTTCACTGGTGGTCAGTGCCTCTTTCAAGGTGTCGCGCATGCGCTTCAGGTCGTAAGTGCGGACCTGCCTGAGCCATTTGATACCCACACCCTTGACGGCTTCCGCGATCGGGTGGCGGGTGCTGCGCGACGGGTTGGTGGCGCGCGAGGAGAGGATGTCCTGTCCTCCGGTGGCTGCCGAATAGTTGTTGTCGACGATGACAAGCACGTTGTCGCTCTTGTTGAAGACGGCGTTGCCGACGCCGCTTGTCAGGCCGTTGTGCCAGAATCCGCCGTCGCCCATGATGGAAATGGCGCGCTTCTTTGCCGGTACGTTGAACGCGGATGACCCGGCCCAGCCCAGGCCGTAGCCCATGGTGGTGTTGCCAATGTTAAAGGGGGGCAGGATTGAGAACAGATGGCAGCCGATATCGCAACTCACATGGTGCTTGCCAAGCTCGCGTTCCACCAGCTTGATGGCGGTGAAAACAGGGCGTTCGGGGCAACCGGTGCAAAAACCGGCAGGACGGGCAGGCAATTTGGCCGCCAGGGGCCCGATGGTGGCCGGGGTGTGACCCACCGGTACCGCTGCGGCAAGTCGGTTCGGGTCTTCGGCTTCGAGAAAGGCGCGCACCCCCTTTCTCAAGACGTCGCCAGTGTATTCACCCGCCATGGGGAGAACATCCTTGCCGACGATCTTGGTCTGGATATTGGTTTTACGGAGGATCGAGTTGACCGCCTGCTCGATATAGTCAGGCTGGCCTTCCTCCACCATGAGGACGGCTTTCTTGCCGGCACAAAACTCCTTCACCTCTTCCGATACGATCGGGTAGGTGACGTTCATGACATAAATGGGAATGTCTGTGTTGCCAAAGGAATCCGACAGTCCCAGCAGTTCAAGGGCACGGATCAGGGTGTTGTAGAGCCCGCCCTGAACCATGATCCCGATGTCGCCCTGAGCGCCGCCCAGAAACTCATTGAGCCTGTTTTCCCTGATGAACTTGAGGGCTGCCGGCAAGCGTGCGTTGATTTTCTCATGCTCATGCGCGAAGTTGGCCGGCGGCAGCACGATCCGGCTGGTGTCACGGGTCGGATTTTCCATGGCGTCCTGAAGGGTGAATTCGGGACGCCGGTTGTCTTTGGCGATAAACCGGCCGTGAACGTGACAGGCGCGAATCCGCAGTTCCAGCATCACCGGCGTGTTGGACGCTTCCGACAGCTCGAACCCTTTTTCCACCGTGTTCACGATGGATTCGAGATTGGGGCGGGGGTCCAGAAGCCACATCTGGGACTTCATGGCGAAGGCATGGCTGCGCTCCTGCATGATGGAGGAGCCTTCGCCATAATCTTCGCCGATAATCACCATGGCCCCACCTGTAACCCCGCCTGAGGCCACATTGGCGAGCGCATCGGACGCCACGTTGGTGCCCACGGTCGATTTCCAGGTCACCGCGCCGCGCAAGGGGTAATTGACCGACGCGGCCAGCATGGCGCCGGCGGCGGCTTCGCTGGCGCTCGCTTCGAAATGAACGCCGAGATCTTCGAGAATGTCCTGGGCGTCCGAGAGGACATCCATAAGGTGAGAGATGGGGGCGCCCTGGTATCCGCCCACATAGGCCACGCCCGACTGCAGGAGCGCCTTGGTGACGGCGAGAATGCCTTCGCCATGAAACTCTTCGCCAGTCCCGGCCTTGAGCTTCTGGACTTCCTTCTTGAATGAGCGTTCAGCCATCTCTCACTCCGTATATTATACTGGGCCGTATATTATGCCGGGACCAGGGCCAGAACCCGAAGCGGACTACCTGACCCTTCTTCGATTTTCAGCGGCGGCGCAATCACCACCGCCCCCTTGGGCGGGAGTTGATCGAGGTTGGTCATGCACTGCAGGCCATACTTTCCCGCCCCGTGGATCAGGGTATGGCAGGGCAGGGGGACGTCCCAGCCGAAAGAACCCGCGTGGTCGGTCCCCACGCATTCGGTCCCGAATCCCATCACGTCGCGCTCGATCAGGAACTCAACCGCCTCCTTGTCCGGGCCAGGATGGTGGGCGTTGCCGTCCGCGTCCACGTTGGTCCAATTGTCCGGCGAGACGATCTTGCGCCAGTCGGTGCGCATGAAAACCCAGGATCCGGCCGGAATTTCTCCGTATTCCTTTTCCCAGTTTTCCAGGAAGTCCCGGGTCAGGATGAAATCCTGGTCGGCGGCCGCTTCCTTCGAACAGTCGATCACGCAAACCGGCGCCACGAAGTGGCTCGGGTCGATGGTATCGGTGGCGTTGTTGGGCAGGTCCTTGCCGGTAACCCAGTGGATCGGCGCGTCGAAATGGGTGCCCGTGTGCTCGCTGAGCGTAATGTTGTTCCAGTACCAGGCCGGGCCGCGCTCTTCGTCGTATCGGGAAATCTCTTCCTTGATAAAGGGAGAAGCCTGCCCGAACTGGGGTGGCAGGGCGATTACCGGGTAGTCGGGGCGAAGGGTTTCGGTCAGGTCGACCACCTTTACGGTGCCGTTGGAAAGAGCCTCCACGAGGGCCGAGAGAACTGCGCCGTCCTTGCTCATTATCGAGCCTCCTTATCTTGGTCTAACAGTGATATTATCCGAAATCACGTGAAAATGCAAATATAAGATCCATAAACACGGTCACGTTGAAACCGTGGGCTGACCGTGCAATGCTACCATATCTTTCAACATATCGCAGCTCCGCCACCGCTTTGAGGGGGAGACTGTGTCAGATTCTCCTGACGGTCTTCGGAACCGCCGCCCACCGGCCTCAGTCGAGGTAGGGAGAGCGTGTCAGATTCTCCCTGACGGTTTTCAAGATCTCCACGAACCGGATGATTTCCTGTTCCGGAATCCCGTCAAAGGCCTTGTGAAAGATCCGGGTCGCGACCGCCCGCAGGTCCTCGACGATTCGGTCTCCCTTTTCGGTAATGAAGACCTCGGTGACCCGGCTGTCCACGGGCGAGGGGGCTCGACGGACCAGCCCTTCGCCTTCCATGCGGATCAGAATCCGGGTGATGGTCGACATTTTGGTGACAGCGCGGCGTGACAACTCACTGACCGTGCTTGGGCTCTTGTCGGCGAGCAGCATCAGAATGCGCCATTGGGGCTGGTCCATGCCCACAGACTTGAGCACCTTGCTCATCTCGTTGACGTAAGTGGCCGACGTTCGGTTGAGGTTGTAGAGCGGGTAGTCGTCAAGAACAAAGCGAGGACTGTCCGGCGCCTCCAGAGACATGTTCTTGCCACGCATCGATCTTCCCGAAAGTTCTGCCATTGTCAGACGACGCCCCCAGCGCCCGCCTTTTACAGACAAGCAAAAGTTCATGCAGAAATCAATTGATTCTAAGAATAAGGCCCGTTGGGTGGTCGCATAATTGCGGCCCGGAGGGCGGGATCTAGACCGGTTTGACCAGGGCGTGTCGCTTTTTTCCGGCCGACAGTTTTACATGACCCTCCGGCCCGATCGCCTGGCGGTCGATGGTTGCCAGTTCATCCCTGACCTGTCGATCATTAACTCGTGCGCCGCCCTGGCGGACCAGCCGGCGCGCTTCCCCCTTGGATGCACACAAACCGGCCTGCACATAGAGATCAAGAATCGCGATTCCGGTTGCCAGATCGGCGGCCGGTATCTCCACAGTGGGAAGATTCGCGCCCGACTGGCCTTCCTCGAAGGTGCGCCGCGCCGTCTCGGCAGCGGCGTGCGCCGCCTCGGCACCGTGGCAGAGCGTTGTGGCCTCGGTCGCAAGGATCTTCTTGGCTTCGTTCAGCTCCGCCCCTTCCAGCGCTTCGAGCCGGCGAATTTCATCCACCGGCAGTTCGGTAAACAGGCGGAGGAAGCGACCCACGTCGGCGTCGGCCGTGTTGCGCCAGAACTGCCAGTAATCGTAGGCTGAAAGCATATCTTCCTTGAGCCACACGGCGCCTTTGGCCGTCTTGCCCATCTTTGCGCCGTCAGCGGTGGTAATGAGTGGCACCGTCAGGCCATAAAGAGTCGCCTGTTCCAGCCGCCGCCCCAGCTCCACACCATTGACGATATTGCCCCACTGGTCCGATCCGCCAAGTTGCAGCAGGCAGCCGTGGTTTCGGTACAACTCCAGGAAATCATAGGCCTGGAGGATCATGTAGTTGAATTCCAGAAAGGTCAGGGGGTGTTCGCGCTCCAGCCGCAGCTTCACACTGTCGAAGGTGAGCATGCGGTTGATGGTGAAGTGGCGCCCGATGTCGCGCAGGAAGGGAATGTACTTCAATTCGTCGAGCCAGTCGGCATTGTTGACGAGAACTGCGTCATCAGGTCCGTCGCCAAAGGTCAGAAACCGCCCGAAGGTTTCGCGGATACTGACAATATTGTTTTCGATATCGGTTTCGGTGAGGAGCCTGCGGGTTTCATCCTTGCCTGACGGGTCGCCAACCTTGGCGGTGCCGCCTCCGATCAGCACGATCGGCTTGTGGCCACACTTCTGGTACCAGCGCAGCAGCATGATCGGCAGCAGGTGGCCGACGTGGAGGCTGGGGCCGGTCGGATCAAAGCCGTTGTACGCTGTCACCGGGCCCGCGCACAGCTTTTGGTCCAGACCTTCAAGGTCCGTGCAATGATGAAGAAAGCCCCGTTCGATCAGGACTTGCAGAAATTCAGAGTTCACGCTTGTCATGGCTCACGCGATGTAGCACAGCTTGTATTGAAATCACAACACGCGGGTGAACGGTTTTCCTGAGGTGGCAATGACCGCAGCGCAAAAGCGGCCGGTGGCGGCCATCGGGTTGATGAGCGGGACGTCCATGGACGGCGTGGACGCGGCTCTGATTCTCACTGATGGCCATCGTATCGAGGGCTTTGGGGTGGCGCTGACGATTGATTACGATGACGCCCAGAAGGCCGCCTTGTGCGCCGCCATTGAGGCAGCACGAAGCCTGCCGGACTCGACCGCGGTGCCCGATGTTTTTGCCGAGCTTGGCCGGGACCTGGCGCGGTGGCACGCGGCGGCCGTTGAACGGCTAATGAGCGAAGCCGGGCTGGAGTCTGGCGATGTGGCCGTTGTCGGGTTTCACGGTCATACCCTTCGCCATGCGCCGGAGCGCGGCTTTACCTGGCAAGCGGGCGATGGCGACGAACTGGCGAGACTGCTTGGAATCCCGGTGGTCAGCGATTTTCGCAGCGCCGATGTGGCGGCAGGTGGTGAGGGCGCGCCGCTGGCGCCGCTCTATCACGCCGCCCTCTTAAGGTCGGATACGGCCGGCGTGGCTCGGCCCATCGCCTGGCCGGTTGCGGTGCTCAACCTTGGGGGAGTCGCCAACGTTACCTGGGTTCCGGGCCCGGAAGATGCGGACCGGTTGATTGCCTTCGATACCGGGCCCGGGAACGCGCTGATCGACGATTGGGTGCTGAGCCAGTGCGGATGGAGCCGCGACGAAAACGGTGCGCTGGCGGCGTCTGGCCAGATACACCCGGAACTGGTCGCACAGGCTCTGCGACATACCTATTTTGTGCGACCGGTGCCAAAATCGCTGGACCGGGACGCTTTCGCATCGTTGCTGCAGTCGCCGGCCTGGCAGGGTCTGTCTCCGGCAGACGGAGCGGCCACGCTCACCGCGCTTACCGCAGCCTCTGTTGCCCGGGCGGTCGAGCATTTTCCGGCCCCACCCAAGGCCTGGTATGTCTGTGGCGGGGGGCGTCACAATCCCACTCTGATGGCGATGCTCGGCCAACGACTCGGTGCGCCGGTGGAACCGGTCGAGGCGCTGGGATGGCGCGGCGACTCTCTGGAAGCCGAAGCCTTTGCCTACCTTGCCGTGCGCAGCCGGGAAGGGCTGCCTCTCAGCCTTCCCGGCACAACCGGTGTCAGCGCGCCGCGCGGGGGCGGCCGCCTTTCTGTTCCAGCGCAGCGGGGGCGGGCCCAAGACGCTTGGTGAGATAGTCGTCGATGGCGAAGACAAAATCTTCGAGATGGTTCTCGAAAAAGTGGTTGGCGCCGTCGATGGTCCGATAGTCGATTTCGATGTTCTTCGGCTTTTTGAGCGTTTCCGCCAGATCCCTGGCCGAGGCTTCGGGCACGATTTCATCGCTGGTGCCCTGGAGAATCATGCCGGACGACGGACAGGGCGCAAGGAAGCTGAAATCGTAAAGATTG
>RFJA01000039.1 GCA_003695065.1 Alphaproteobacteria bacterium | reverse complement strand
TTCTGGCTCTGCCGATGGTCGCGCTGGCAGCGTCCCGCCTTCTGTTGATGCACCGGCACGGCGCGCCGGCTCCAGGCAACGGAAAGCTGCTGACGGTGTTTGTCGGGGTGCTCGTCGCCCTTGGGCTGGTCGCGGTGACACCCCTTATCGGTCAGTTTGCGCTCGGCGCCCTGTTTTTGCTAGGGGCTGGCGGCAGCCTTCTTGCGCTCTATCGTCTGGCACGGGGTTCCGGCGCCTAGGACCGGACCCTAGCTCTCCCGGGCGGAGTTCATTATCTGCTCCGCTTCCGGCAGGCCGGCCTCGTAATAGTAGGTCTCGGCCGCCTGATAGAGGATCATGTATAGCTTTCCGTCCTTCACCACCCCCCGGGCGAGGCCGCGGGTCGGTACGTCGGCCTGTGTGACAAAGCTGTAGTTGAACGCGAAACCGGTGGCTCCCATAAATTCGACCGGCCGCAGATTGGATGTGGCGGTGGCCGTTGAGCCAAACGCTTTGGCCAGCGACGATTCCGTCAGTTCCATGATTTCGTGGGGCAGCATGGTGGCGCGAAACGCACCAAACTGTGCTGTCTTGCGCGCTTTGAAAAGGGGCTCGCCGTCGGCAATGCCATTGATGAACAGGATGACATTGAGCGCAGTGCCGTCCTGCGTCCAGTACTCCCGCCCGAGAAATCCGCCGGTGGCCTTGTTCCAGGCTTGAGTGGGCGTCACCGACATGGCGCCCGCAGAGGTTGTGCCAGGCTCGACAAGGCTGTACCGGGCGCAGCCAGCAAGAAGCAAGGTAATGGAAAGTATGAGCAGTTTGCGCATGGTCATCCCCCGATGTAACTCGAAATCATGGCCCGGTCCGTGGCGTCCGGTTTGAGTTCCAGATACCGCCTGAACGATCTGGATGCCGTTGCCCTGTCGCCGGATTTCAATTGAATGAAGCCGAGCGCCCGGTGCGCTTCCGGCGGGGCAGTGTCATGGCGCAGCGCCGCCTGATAGGCGGCCTTGGCGCGGGCCTCGTCGCCCTCCTGGTTGCGCAGCCTGAACATTTCGCCCTGATAGTAATAGGTTTCGCCAAGCCGGAATCCGTCTTCGATCAGCCAGTCGAGGATCAACGCGGTCCGGTTGAAATGCCGGAGTTTCAGCTCATCTTCGAGCATCATGGCCCGGTGCTGCCCGATGATCTTTTCGAACGAGCCGGTTTCGAAGGACGGCTGGGTTTCACTGTAGCCAAGTTCGCTTGCGTAATTGGCCAGGGTTTGTGCGCGCTCGGCCTCGCTTGGATGGGTGGCGAAGAAAGGATTGTCCTGCCGCTTGTATTTTGCGGCATCCCGTTCGGCAATGAGCCTTCGCCAGACCTTGGACGCTTCCCACGGGTTGTAGTTCGCCTTGTGCATCAGTTGAACGCCATAAGCGTCCGCTTCGCGCTCCATATCGCGGCTGTAGCTGAAAATCAGCCCGTAGCCGGCCAATTGCACGATATTGACGGTCTGATAGCCAGCGCCGGCTGCCGTCAGTCCGACAGTGAGAAAGGACAACGCGTTCATCGTGTCGCGCGCGTTCTCCCATCCCTTGATCGTGTGACGTCTCAGATAATGCCCCATTTCGTGGCCGATCACGGCGGCAAGCTGCGCTTCACTGGAAACCCGAAGCATAAGCCCGCTCCAGACCTGCATCATTCCGTTGGCCGCCATGGAGGCATTGAAGTACGGTATGCGCATGGGGTAGACGCGCATGTCCCGGCAATGGTTGTGGCCCAATCTGCACGCCAGTTCCGTGAGATACGTCTTGAGATTGTCATCTCGAATCACAAGGGAAGATGTCCGTAACTGATCCTCGAATTTTTCCGTCAGCAGCCACAATCCGGCTTCCGTGCTGTCCCCATCCGGGCGATATCCCGGTGGGAGTTCGGGGGCAAGGTTGAGCCCATCAGCCAGGCTGGCCCGCATCAGCGCAGCCTGGCTTGCCGCCATGGCGGCGCATGCCGAACAACCGCCGATGAACTGGCGGCGGTTCACTGCGGCATATCCTCCAGCAGGTTTTCCACGGTGCGGACAGCCCCTCGCTCGGAGCGCAGATCGCCGCCCGTGTCTTGCAGCACATTGAACCAGACAACGTCGCCGGTCTTCAAATCGACCAGCGACGCGTAGCCGATCTGAACTCCACCCGACATGCCAGCCCCGAGAAAGGCCGCAAAAATCTGCATGGCGACGCGCCCCGCGCTGGAGTAGCTGTCGCGCACAAAGATAAAGAGCGCGTAGTCGGCGTCATAAGCCTCCGCCAGGACGCGTGCCGAGGGGCCCAGGGTCCAGTCGAATTTGTCTCTCTTGCTGGGCAGCTCGTTGTTGCCACCATATTTATGGATCAGAATGGCTTCGCCGACCGCCCGGTTGAGCTTGAGCAGTCTGACCTGTTCGGAGCCGGCGTCGAGACCCGCGGCATTCGGGTCGAATTCGATCAGATTAATGTTCCGAGCCGCCTTGAAGTCGCGAATGGCATCGAGCATGAGCCGGTTGGCCTCCTCTGTCCATTCAGCGTTCACCTCGGTCAAGCCGGAAGCCTGGAGCGAGCTCAATTCCACATCAAGCGGCATCAGGAGAACGGTCAGCCGCTCGTCAACGGCTTTGTCCAGTTTGTTGATCTGGCTGTAATCCTTCGTGCTGGCGCAGGCGGCGGTGAGTAAGACCAAACCGCAGGCCAGCAAAAGACGCACCCCCTTCCCGATCATGAATTCCCCCCTTTTCATAGAATCGGTATGGGGATTTTATCTCGCAAAAGGAGAGAGATCAACCGAAAGGCTTAATTCTCCCGAATGGGAGGGGATATCGTGGGTTGGCGAGTGTGCTATCGCCCTTCGCGGCGGTTCATGAAAGCAAGGCGTTCAAACAGGTGGACGTCTTGTTCATTCTTGAGAAGGGCGCCATGTAACGGTGGAATCAGCTTCTTGGGATCGCGCTCTTTCAGGACTTCAAGGGGTATGTCCTCTGCCATCAGAAGCTTGAGCCAGTCAAGGAGTTCCGATGTGGACGGTTTTTTCTTGAGGCCCGGCACCTCCCGGATGTCATAGAAGATGTTCAGCGCTTCACGCACCAGAAGCTTCTGGATATCCGGAAAATGGACGTTGATGATTTCCGCCATGGTGTCCGGATCGGGAAACTTGATGTAGTGGAAGAAGCAGCGGCGCAGAAAGGCGTCGGGCAGTTCCTTTTCGTTGTTGGAGGTAATGATCACCAGTGGCCGGTGAGTGGCCCTGATCACTTCCCCGGTTTCGTATACATAAAATTCCATGCGGTCGAGTTCCTGCAGCAGGTCGTTGGGGAACTCGATGTCCGCCTTGTCAATCTCGTCGATCAGCAGAACCGGGGGAACCTCGGCCGTGAACGCTTCCCACAGCTTGCCGCGTTTGATGTAGTTGGCGATGTCCTTGACCTTTTCGTCGCCGAGCTGGGAATCGCGCAGGCGCGACACAGCGTCATACTCGTAAAGCCCCTGGTGCGCCTTGGTGGTCGATTTGATGTGCCATTCGATAAGCGGCCGATCGAGTGCGCGGGCCACCTCTGCGGCGAGTACGGTTTTGCCGGTACCGGGTTCTCCCTTGATCAGGAGCGGGCGCTCCACGGTCAGAGCCGCGTTGACCGCCACCATCAGATCCTCGGTGGCGACGTAGCTATCGGTTCCGGTAAATTTCATGGCCATTACACTCTGATCTCTTGATCTTGATAACCTGCGCCGGAACGTAAGCGGTGGCAGGCGCGCAATCAAGCCCCAAGGCGTACAAAATAAAACGTCCGTTTACCTTGAAAGTGCCGTTTTCTTCGGGACAATGAGGGGAAGATCGTCCCGTCAATGAGGAGCCCTCTATGAAAACCCATGCATTCCTGGCCAGTCTGATGGTCGCCTTTCTTGTCGCTCTGGACGCCGTCAGTGCGCCACAGGTTCGGCCGACGGTCGATTACAGCGCCGACATGACAATCACGGCGGGCAAGGAAAAAGGCACTGCGCGGATCTACCATTCCGGTGAGGCGGACCGGCGGGATATGGAAATGGCCGGGCAGAAGATGACCATGATTTCGAATGCGGACCAGTTTCTGATGATTGTCCCCGGGACCGGAATGGCCTTGCGCATGGCCGTGCCCCGCGATCCGGTCAGCCAGGTCTATGAGCGGGCGGAGTCCGCCAGATTCGAAGCGGTGGGCAAGGAAGTCGTGGCCGGGGAGGCCACCACCAAATATCGCATCAACGAGCCCGAAGCCCAGGGGCATGTGTGGCTGACCGATGACGGCATTGTGATGCGCGCGCGCATGACGTCCGATCATGGCGACGTGGCCATCGATGTCACCAGCCTGAAGCGTGGACCCCAGGACCCTGCCCTGTTTCAGCCGCCCGCCGGCCTTATGATCATGGACATGGAGCAGATGCGTGGTATAGGTGGAACGGCCATGCCGCCCGGCATAGGAAAATAGGGCTTATGCCAGATCGAGCAGCGCCCGCGCCGGGGCTGCCTGGCTGGCGATCACGGCGGCCTGCTCGTGTGGGGCGAAAACGGGGCCGGAGGGGGTGCCCCTGGGGCCGATCCGCCGGACACTGGATAGGTAGGTCGCCATTTCGTCCCGATGGGTGTCGAGAAAGGTAATGACAGCCTGCGCTTCGGCACTGTCGCGGGGAACGTTACCCGCCGCGTAGAGCCCGAACATTTCGGCTTCGGCCATCCGGCGTCTGAGAAGCCCTAGTGACCGTGTGCCATTGTGTGCCCGGTTGCTCCGGTAGGCTATTTCAAACCAGGCAGCGGGGCGATTGCCGGCACGGATCGCGGCCTTCAGGTTGTGTCCGATCAGACCCGGCGCGTTATAGGCCAGTGAGGTCAGTGCCGCCAGTTCGTGGGTATGCGCCAAAGCGTCCCTGATATCCCGCGGGATAGCAGCGCCGACAATGTCCACAAGAATTGCCTCGTAGAGCCGGCGGCCTTCACTGAGCGGGTCGGGTGACAGCACCAGATCGAGCAGGCCTGGTGCACGTCCTTCAAAAAGCGCGCGGGCGCGGACCCTGTCGCCGGTCGAGAGTGCGCTGGCAATCTTCTCCAAAATCTGGCGGTCTGCCCTCGAAAAACTGTAAATGCCGGCGAAGTCCTGTTCCAGGGTTGGGCGGACAACAAGCTTTTCGCCGGATTGCATGATCAGGGCGTAGCCCACACCGATGGTCGGAATCGCCCGAGTGTCGAGGTAAAGGCGGCGTGCGTATCCTTCGTGACCCAGCACGAAATCAAAGGTCGCTTCATCAAAATGGGAGAGGGGGCGTCCGATCAGCAATGGCGTCCTCGTTCAGGGGCGATTGTCGCTCCCCAAAAGACGGATATGTCGGCGATTTCGTGACACCCCCCTGCCAGTCAGTGTTACACCCTTTGCTGCGTCCCGTGTTCGATTTCTGCTTCTGCGGCCGGAACCGCGTCCTGTTGCGACGGGGCATCGTCCTCCAGGCGTGCCGCGATATGGTCGCCGAGCCGTAGCGACAGCGCGGCGATCATCAGGGTCGGGTTGGCCCACCCCCCTGTGGGGAAAACCGAACTGCCCGCCACATAGAGATTGTCGGTGCCAAACACGCGGCAATCGGGGTCCACAACCCCCTTGTCGGGGGTCGCCGCCATTCGGGTGGTGCCCATGTGGTGATAGCCACCAATGGGATGCATGCTGACGAGCGGGTCGAATTCCCATTTCTTTGCGGGATCGTCGAGCCATGGCGCCTTGACCACCCGGCCGAGGCCCCGGCGCTGGAGGAAGGCGTCAAAGGCTTCGACCATGCGCCGTGCGCTGTCCTTGTCGAAATCCGTGATTTGCCAGTCGAGCTGTATGCGCGGCATGCCGAGAGCATCGGTGTCCCGGGTCAGGGTCACCCGGCTTTCCGGGTTGGGCGCCTGTTCCGCCCGGATGATCAGGCCAAGCTGGCGCTTGCCAAGCCGCACCATCGCCCAGGTCAGGTATGGCTCCAGCTTGCCCTTGAGCCAGATGACGGCACTGCGGATCGACCGCCAGAGCCGGCGATTGCCCCGGCTTGGGGACAATTCGTGGCGCAGGTTGTCATAGAGCCTGATGACCGGATTGATCTTGTGGCCTTCAGGTTTCAGGGCGGCCAGCGTCATCCCGTGGTTCAGGAGTTGCGCTTTTTTCTGGAGTGCATCCGAGGGCCGGATCAGGGACAACCTGCGAGTCCCGTCTCCACTCTCCATGCGATGAAACAGCCGGAGAAGAGCAAGCGGCTGCCGGGTTTCGATCATGCCGCCACGGGCGCGCGGATGCTCCATGAAAAATCGGCCAACCAGATCGTTGTCGTTGCCAATGCCGTTTGCTTTTTCCTGGTTCGAGGCAAGGAGAAGGCGAGGGTTCTCAAGCCCGCCGGCGGCAAGAACGAAGATCCGCGCGGTTATGGTGTGGCTGCGCCCCCGGCGGTCCCTGATCTCGGCCGACCGGACGGTCTGGCCATTGCTGTCCAGATGGAGTCGTGTAACCGTGCCAAACAACAGAACAGTGGCATTTTCATGGTCGGTGACATCGCGGGCATTGTGGGCCTGAAAGCGGTCGTGGGTGTTGTCGAATTCCCACCAGGCGATCTCGAACGCTTCGCCGTTGGTTGCGCCGCGGTCCGCTGGTCCGTTGACCGGAAGCCCCAGAAGCTGACGCGCCTGGCGGACATAATCAGCCATTTGGTTAGTGCCAATCGGCCATCCGCTGTGCGCCACCCAGGGGCGTTCCTCGTAATCGATAGGGTCCAGCGGGGCACACCGCCCACCCCAGATCGCGGTGGTGCCGCCAAAAATGCGCAGACGTGAGTCGACCAGATCGTAATAGGGGGTTCCTACATTCTCGCCCGCGTTCAGTCGTTGTTGCGCACCGTCATAGTCGCGCCCGCCACTTTCGATAAGGCAGACCCGGCAGCCCCGGGCCAGCAGCCTGCGCGCTGTGGTAATGCCGGCAGCACCGGCCCCGATAATGCAGATTTCGGTTTCGAGGGATGTCGCGTCGGACAGATCGTCGGTGCTCAAGATCATGGCTGTTTCGCCTTGCCTGGGGGTTTCCTCGGTTGCATGTTTCCGCCTATTCGACGGTTTTTGTATTGGGCCCATTGTCTATATCGACTTTCCCGCGGGAACAAGCGAAAGCGACCCTATCCGGCACTCCCTCGGGTCCGGACGCCCTGCTCCGATCGCGAACCTTCCGGCTTACGACGGCGCAATCCGTTGGGGTTCTTGCAACAAATGCTGCTCCGCGAAACTCGCGATACGGTCAAGCATGGCGTCGGTCCGGTCCTGGTGAGGGGCATGCCCGGCGCCCTCGACAAGCCATGTCTGGACCGGTCCCGCAACACCTGCGGCAATCGCTGCCACTTGTGCGGGCGACCCGTATTGATCCTCGCTCCCCTGGATCACAAGCGACGGGGCGGTAATTCGGGGAAGCAGTTCCTCGATATTCCAGTCGCCAAAAGCCGGGTCGAGCCAGGTGTCGTTCCAGCCATGGAAGGCAATGGCCACATTATCGCCGTGCCAGCGGGCCAGCGGGCGTCGCAGGTCACCCCGGAGAAACGCCTGACGGGCTGCCTGGACCCCCCTGACGGTAATGTCTTCCACGAAAACATGGGCGGCAATGGTCACGACGCCGCAGATTTGGTCTTTCAGGTCTTCGCTGGCGGCAGCAATGAGCGCGATCGAGCCGCCATCACTGTGGCCGACCAGGACAGCACGGGCTATGCCGGCGGCCTCCAGCACATGTGGCAGAACCTGCCGCGCTTCATCGTGCAGATAGGACCGGGGCCTCGGCAGTGGTACCGGGTCGGACCGGCCATAGCCGGCGCGACTATACGCAAACACCGGCAGGCCCGACCATGCTGCCAGAGCCTCCGGGAATTCGCGCCATAGATCTAGACAACCGAGTCCTTCATGCAACAGCACGATCGCCGCGCCATCATTCCGGGGCGTGCCCCACCAGGCATATTCAAGCCGGGTGCCGTTTGCGTCGAGAAAATCCGTCATTGGTCCGCTTCTTTGGGCTGGCACACCGGGTGGGCCAGGCCACCTTGTCGCCAGACCGGGACTTCATGACAGGTGCTGCCCCTGTTGTCAAAGGCGGCAGAGTTGCAGGCTGGCGGTGCGCAGGCCAAGCCACCGAAAGCTGCCGACGAGGTTATAGTTTGGGGCGGTCGCCGGGGATATCAAGGCGAATCACCTGGCCATCCAGACTGTTGGCCTCGACCATTTCGCGGTTCAGATAAGTCCGAAGCAATTCGTGATTCTGGTAGGCTTCCAGGTGATTGGTCAGCAGCGGGTTGTCTTCAGCCCTTTCGCCCGGGGCCAGACGGCCCTGTATGCCCGGTGGATTGACATAGCGTACCAGCGGCGAGTCCTGGTCCTCGCCATAGGCGGCCATGAAATTCATGGCTCCCCGGTTTGCATAAAGCGGCAGACGAAAGCTGAGGCCCGGGCTGGTCATGGGGATCCGGTTGGCATTGGTGTCGAAGAACACCTGCTCGACCGCCGGGGTTAGCCACTGTTCCATCGGCGTCCTGAAGACTTTCGCCGCCGCCGCGACGGCTTCGCTCAGCGATTGGCGCACCACTTTGTCCGGCGAAGTGTCGCCAAACAGGTCATGGTGATGGGGAACGCCGGTCAGGGAACGGCTGTTGCGAAGCGCGTAATAGAGGACCAACGTGCCAGCTGACGGGTGTTCTTCGAGCCTTGGGTTGCGGGTCTGGTATCCCGCATTGAGCCAGATCTGCTTGAGCTCGAAGCCATCGAGCGTTTCCCCCAGCGTATTGCGCACCATGATTGGTAGCCAGGCATCGAATATGGTCTGTCCGGGGTGATCGAAAAAGCCATCACCGTTGTCATCGGTCCGCATCTGGTTCCACTCGCCAATGAGGCGGGCGGCTTGGGATTCCCGGCTGTTCGGAGGGAATGCCTGCGCCGCGTCGAAGATGAAGGGGATCAAATAGCGGGCGCTTACGTCGGTATAGGAAATGGTCCGGTTGATTGCTCACACCTCGTCCCAGTCGCATCGTTCGCACGCCTCCAGAGCGTCAATGAGGATCTCCACCTGGTTGGCTTCGCCCCATTGTTCCCAGAAAAGACCGGAGTGAGGCCAGTTGCGGCGTGGCTTGTTGTTGAAGTTGGCAAAGTAGTCGCGGGTCAGAAGGAAGGGGATGTCGTCCGGGGGGAGATACCCCTCCCACTCGAACGAGCCATCGCCCGAGGCGGGTAGGAGATGGTCGTGGTCGTTCCGGCGTTTGGGAAAAAGACCAGTATGAACGAAGCCTATGTTGCCGTCCCGGTCGGCATAGAACCAGTTATAGTTGAAAGCAAACGAACGGGCGTGGGAGAGCCAGTTCTCGAAAGATTGTGCTTTTCCGGCATCGACCCAGGCCATGATGGACCGCGCCGCACGCCCGCGCCAGGCAACCTTGCGGCTGTAGGCCAGATTGCGTTCGCTGTCATCGGCGACAATGGGTCCGTGCACCGTGTACCGAATGGTTTTGACCACCGGGTCCTGTCCCCTGACTTTGATGATTTCCTGGCGGCGTCCTACCGGCTTCCAGGTGCCGTCATAATAATATTGGGTACCGTCGGCGTTCATTCTTTCTTCGTAATGGTCGACCTGGCTGCTCAGACCTGCGGTCGTCCCCCAGGAAAAGGCGCGGTTGGCACCCGCTTCGACTACAAAGGTCCCTTCCGGTGCCAGGCCCACCAGGTCGAAGTCGCCGCCATGAAGGCCAATGGGATAGAAATAGCCGGGGCTGTGCCAGCCGGGTTGCGGACCGTTGACGAAGATCGATTTGAAACCTTCGGCCTTCTCCGCGCCCACCGCCCAGCTCATACTTGCCCGCATGGGTTGCAGGCGAGGCGGGGTGATGAACTGGAGGGCGGTGGTGGCGCTAGGCTTGTCCGGCAGGCGCAGCCCGTTGGGAACCGTTCCGCAGCCCTGGGCCATGATGCGGTCGGGGTTCAGCCCGCCGATCCGATGATCCCCGGCAGTGGTTATGGCATTGGGATCGTTCGCCCATAGCAACTGGTCGAACAGGTCGTCGCAGTCGTTCGGGTATTTGTGGCGCAGAAAACGGTACAGCTTCAGATTGACAAGCTGTGTGCTGAATGCGGAATAGGCGCTAAGCACGTCAATGGCTGTGGCCAGCGTGTCATGGACAGTCCACCGCTCGGGCTTCAAATCGAAGCGGGAAAAATGGGTGGACAGGGTGTTGTCACGCAGCATTTCCTCCAGTGCCCGGTTAATGCCGTCGGCAAAGGCACTGATGATTACCTTGTCACCCATTGGCAAGGCCTCAAACTCGGCCACCACTTCATCACGATTGATCCGCAGCCGCGCTTCAAGGTCCTTGACGATGAACTTGTCGGGCCAGCGTTCGTCGCCTGGCCCCAGAATTTCCGCGACGGTTCCCCAGGCCTGGCGCTTGCGCATTTCAAGCTGGAACATGCGATCTTTTGCCAGGATGTATCCGAACCCGTAGAAAACCTCGTAGTTGGTGTCGCCATAGACATGGGGCATCCCGGTCTCGTCACGAATGATTTCCACGGCTGCTCCGGTGGGCGTGGCCACCATGAGACCCAAGGCCAGCGCAATCCACGCGGTCGGAAAAGTGCGCTTGATGGCTTCAAGGGCGATCATGACATGCTCCTCTTTCGTGTCCTGCCGGCGATGGCAGGCGTGTTGAGAGGACGAATATCCGGTCAGGTGTGTGAAGAGGGTGAGCTACTATCCCATTCGGGGTGGATAACGCATCGCCCAGGGAGTCGCCTGTTCCAGTTGGCCGGCAAGGCGAAACAGAAGGTCTTCGCGGTTCATTCGAGCCGCGAACTGAACGCCAAGGGGCAGACCGTGGCGGCTCATGGCGAGCGGAACCGACATGGCGGGCTGGCCGGTCACGTTGAAAATCGGTGTGAACGGGGAGGCTTCGAACAGCCGGCTGGTCCAGCCCAGAGCATCAAGTCCGCCCTGGTTGGCGTCATAAGTGCCGAGCGGTTGGGGCGGCAACGGCAGGGTCGGCGTGAGCAGCATGTCATGGCGGGTAAAGAAGTCACCGACGGACCGCGAAACCATATTGCAAATGTCAAGCGCGCCCAGAAGTTCCCCAGCGCTGAGTCTTTTGCCATATTCGTAACAGGCAAGCGTGGTGGCTTCCAGGGTGTCCGGGCTGATTTGCCGTCCGGTTTCAATGGCCAGTGCGTCCACCATGCGTGCGATATTGGTGCACCAGATGCGCGCGTTGGCTTCGACGAATCCGGGCCAGTCCACGCCAAGTGCGGGGGCATCTTCTTCCACCCGATGGCCCAAAGTTTCGCAAAGATCCGCTGCCTCGATCGCTGCGCGGATGCAGTCGGCGTCAACCTTTCCACCGTTCCATGGTGTTGTCATCAGCGCGATGCGCAGCGGTTCGGGCGGGCGGGCCACTTCGTTCAGATAGGACCGGGTGGGTGGCGCGATGATGTAGGGATCGCCAGGTTCGGGCCCCTGGATGGCGTCGAGTGCCGCAGCGCTGTCTCGCACCGATCGGCTGACCACATGAGCCGCGCTCAGGCCGTTCAGGTACTCCCAGGCGTCGGGCGCTGCGCTAACGCGTCCGCGGCCTGGTTTGAGTCCGAATACCCCACAGCAGGACGCCGGAATACGGATTGATCCGCCTCCATCGTTGGCCTCGGCTACTGGAACCATGCCGGCGGCAACCGCGGCAGCCGCCCCGCCGCTCGATCCGCCGGGAGAGCGTGACAGGTCCCAGGGATTGCGTGTGGGGCCGTGCAGCAGGTTTTCGGTGGTGACGTTGAAGGCCATTTCGGGCGCGGTGGTGCGCCCTATGATCTGGAACCCGGCAGTTCGGAACCGGTCAAGAAGGGCGCAGTCATGGGTAGCGGTTGCGCCTTCGCCGATCCGGCTACCGCATTCACGCCTTGCGCCTGCCGGGGCTACGCCCACATCCTTCACAAGGAAGGGGACGCCGGCAAATGGTCCGGTCGGTTGCGGTGGTGCGCCGCGATCGGTGTAAGTCTCGATCACCGCGTTGATGTGGGGGTTTAGCGCCGCGATGACCTGCTGCGCGCAGGCGGCAAGATCTGCGGCCGTGACGTCACCTTTGCGCACCAGTTTACCGAGCGCGAGACCATCAAGTTTTACATATTCGTCGATGTTCACGGCCGCCCCCCTCCGCGCGCCTCGGATCTGGCCCCAAGGACCCGGAGCCCAGATTAGATCCGGAGCCCAAATTAGATCCGGAGCCCAGACTATAGGGCGGAAGGCGCGAAATGAAAGGCGGAATCGCCCGGCCGGGACAGCATGATCGGCGGCACGATCAGCCGGCCACGAACTCACCCAACATGGCTTCAAGCCGGCTCATGATGCCGGGCCACGGGTTGTCCACATTACCGATCAGCATCCGGCCCTTGGAGAAGAACGGCGGGCGTTCGTCTTCGCCACAACTCCACCAGGGTCGGACAGGCAGCAGCCACCAGGTCGGCGTGCCCACGGCGAAGCTGAAATTACCCGGCGCCGTAGCGGGCCCAATAACCAGGTCAACGACGCTCGATAGAGCCATTACGGTTTCCAGGTCATTTTTAAGGTCGACCCCCTCCCATGTGCGTATGGTCGTACCGAACTTGTCGCGCACCAGGGCCAGTTCTTCAGCGCAATCACCATACTGCAGGTTGATGAAATCCACCTTGTCGCCAAAACGTGCAAATATGGGGGCCCATACTTCAATGGGGGCATAGTGTTTATTACGTGCAGCTGTGCGCAGACCTGAGCGCCAGTGAATTCCAATTTTCGGTTTCGATCCCAATGCGCCGAGGCGTGCCCGCCACTTCCGCACGCGTTCCGGGTCGGGGATCAGAAAACCGTCATTGCAATCCGGGAAGTCCTCGACTTTCCTGATCCGAAATTGCGGAATGCTCCCGCATTCGATAAACAGGTCTGCCGGGTCTTTTTGAAGCGCCGGCATGGAGCGGTAGCGATAGCCGTCCCGAAAACTGTCCACATAGGCCCCCACTCTCGCGCCCCTGAAGGACCTCTCGTAAAGCGATACCAAGCGGCGGTCGCATCCGATGTCTAGCTGCGCGCCTTCGGCCAGAAGCATGGGGTAGGTAAGTGCAAACAGCACCTCGTCGCCGACGCCCTGCTCCGGACCAACCAGGAGCCGCTTTCCTTCGAGGGAACGGCCGTCCCAGCGAGGAATTTTATGGGTATAAAGCACCGACCCGGCCCGTCGTGGGTCCTGGCGCCATTCGTAATGGCGCCAGCCGCGCTCCAGCTCACCCACTGCCAATAGAGATTTGGCCAGTCCCAGGTGCGCATAGTAGCCGTCAGGATTAACCGTGATCGCTTTCTCGCCGAATTCGATGGCCTTGGCGAAATCGCCAGTATGCTCGTAAACCAAAGAGATGTTGTTCAGGATATTGTATGAATTGGGATCGAGACGATAGGCCTCGGCATAGAACGGCATGGACGCTTCATATCCGTCCCGCTTGCTCACCGCGCTGCCCAATGTGTTCCACAGTGCGGCATGTTCAGGGAACATGGGCAAGATGTCCTGAAGGAAAGAAATAACTTCATCAAGTTTATCCTGGCGCTCCAGCGCGCTGGCCAGGTTGTTATAGCCCTGGGGGTCATCGGGGCGGATCGAGATATAGATCCGATATACTCTTTCCATGACGGCGGGCATATCAAGCTCCAGAGCCAGATTGCCCATCACCAAGAGCACTTCCGGTTTGGGCCCGTGAATCGCAAGCGCCTTTTCCAGAACTTCCAACGCCTTGGCCCGCACTCCAACCTTGGACAAGACATCAGCCACCGCAACCAGCAGGTCGAAGTTTTCCGGATCCATGTTCCACGCTGCGACAATGTATTTGGCCGCATTTTCCGCGTCGCCAGCGGCCATGTATTTGTGGCCGCGCCGCAGGTACTGGGCCAGTTTTTGCCTGGAGCCGGATACTTTCTTCTTTGCCGATGCCCGCGCCATGGTTGGACAATCTCCCGTCTGCGGTTTAGGGTCACCCCATAAGACCACCAGCAGGGTTAACAAACCCCTAAGCCCTGCCGTGCCGGCTTGCACGCAGATTGGGAAGAACCACGCGAATATTCCGTCATGGGAGCCGACTGCGACTGCGCCATTACCGGCAAGCCAAATTTTATCGGTCGTTTAGTGGTTGTTAAGGATAAGCAGCGACAATGACGGGAAATGGGAGGCGCAAAAGCGGTTCCCCGGAAAGGGAAATGGGAAATGGCCCTTAAACTGTCGTTGAAGCCAGGAGAAAAATTCGTCGTCAATGGCGCGGTGATTGCCAATGGAGATCGGCGATCCACTTTGATCATCCAGAACAAAGTGTCCATTTTGCGTGAAAAGGACATTCTCCAGGAAGACGAGGTGACGACGCCGGCCCGTCGTATCTATTTCCCCATCATGCTGATGTATCTCGACGATGATACCAGCAGCAAATACTACGAAGAATTCGTGGTGCGCATGACGGAGTTCATGAACGCTGTAGAAGATCCGGTCATTCTGGCCCTGTGTGTTGAAATCAGCACCCAGGTCATGAACCGGAACTATTACAAGGCGCTCATGGGTTGCAAGAAACTGTTTGCTTTCGAAGAAGAGAGGTTGAGCTATGTCTCTGAAAGCGTACCAGAACGTCCAGGCGCGCACGGAATCGCCACGGGAAACTGAGTATCGCCTGTTTGCCCAGGTCACCGGCGCCCTGATCAAGGCCAAGGAACGGGGAGTCAAGGACGGCCAGTTTGTCGATGCGCTCGACTGGAACCGACGCATGTGGTCAACCTTCACCACGGACTGCGGGCTCGAAGGCAACCGGTTGCCCGATGAGCTCAGGGCCAAAATCATCTCCATCGGCATCTGGGTGAGCAAATATACCTCGGAGGTCATTCGGGCCGACGGGGACATTGACGCGCTCATCGACGTCAACAGGGCGATTATGGAAGGTCTCGCGACGCGCCCCCAGGGTGAGCGCGACGGCGAGCCTGCGTCTCCCGTCGAGTCCGTTTAAACGCCACTGTCCACGCTCCCTCTCAGGTTCGCTCCTATCGTCACTACCCGGCAATTTTTGCCGGGTAGTGTCATTTTTGCCCGGCAAAAATTTCCGGTCCGGCAAAATTTGCCCAGGGGCGCGCCCGGGGTTCCGGATATGCCGATCCGCGCGATTCCGCTGATTTCGGCGAATTATTACCGGCCAAACACATGATTTAAGAAATTGGCACGGCGTTTGCTGAGCTTTGGGCCCGGGCAAAACGCCCGAGAGCAAAACGCTCAACATGTGACTCAAAAGGAGATGTCAAATGGCTTTTTCCGTCAATACCAACGCTGGTGCCTTTATCGCGCTCCAGAACCTCAACAAAACCAACGCTGCTCTTCAGAAAACCCAGAACGCCATCAATACCGGCCTCAAGGTTGCGTCGGCGAAGGACAACGCGGCCGTGTTCGCCATCGCCCAGAACCTGCGCTCGAACGTTGGTGGTCTGAACGCCGTGAAGCAGTCGCTCGACCGTGCTATCGGGGCGGCCGACGTCGCGCTGGCGGCTGGCCAGGCGGTGTCCGACCTGCTGATCGAACTGAAAGAGAAAGCGGTGGCCGCGGCCGATACGGGTCTCGATACCGCGAGCCGTGATGCGCTCAACGATGACTTCGTGCAGCTTCGCGATCAGATCACCTCCATCGTCAGCAACGCCGAATTCAACGGTATCAATGCGGTGAAGAACAGCGGTGACAATATCGTCGGTATCACCAATGACACCGGCACGTCGAACATTACCATCACCGCCCAGGATCTGAGCCTGACCGGTTCGAACATCACGATTACGGCTGGTACGCAAATTAACACTGCTACCGCGGCGGCCGCTGCTGTGAGCGCGCTGGAGACCTCGCTGTCCAACGTCAACACGGCTCTGTCCAAGCTGGGTTCGGGCGCCAAGCGCCTCGAGCTGCAGAAGAGCTTCGTCGAAAAGCTTTCCGACACCATCGAAACCGGTATCGGCAAGCTGGTCGACGCGGATCTGGCCAAGGAGAGCGCCCGTCTGCAGTCGCTGCAGGTCAAGCAGCAGCTCGGCATTCAGGCACTGTCCATCGCCAACCAGGCGCCTGGTACGGTACTGGGTCTCTTCCGGTAAGAGGGCTACGGCGGGTGAGGTCCCCGAGGGCCTCACCCACCCCCTCTTGAAAATTCATGATCTCTACCAGCCAGGGGCCGTCTGAACGGATCCTGGTTTTGTGCTAAGCTGGTACGGGTGAACAAGAACGGGATTTCTGAAAGGAAAAATGACAGGGACGTGTAATTGTTCCGGTTCCTTTTGGAGGAGCATTCCGATGACCGAGGTGAACTTTCAGATAGCGGCTATTGGGGTATCGGCCCTGCCATCGCCCGCGCCGCGCGGCGGCGGCGGGGATTTGGCGGCCGGTGAAAAGACGGATCGTCCGGACGAGAAATCCCTCGACGCCGTCACCGCTGCGAAAAAGGCGAGCACCGCGCTGACGCTGGAAACCGTAGCGGAGGCTATCGAGCGTTATATTCCTGAAGCCCTTCCCAATACCCGGTTGAGCATTGTTCATGACGAGGACACCGGCCTGTTCGTCTACAAGGCCGTGGACCGGGATTCGGGCGAAGTGGTTCGCCAATATCCGGCCGATGAAATATTGCGCTTCATCGCCTTTTATCGCGAACGGGAGGGCGTCGTCGTGGACGACAGCGTCTGATCGAACCGTTTTCCGACGGATAGGGGTTGCGCGCTGGCCATTAGCTGGCCAAATTGCGCGCATTGATGTTTTCGGATCTGAGCTTGTGCCCCTACCCAGCCAAAATCATACGAAAATCATTGCGATCACCCAGGCGCGGACGGGGTCGACCCGGTTGCCGGGCAAGGTGCTTCGCGAGGTTTGCGGCAAAACCCTTCTTGAACATCATGTGGATCGTCTGTCACGCGCCGCCCGTCTCGACGGGGTGGTGGTTGCGACCACGACTAATCCGGCTGATCAATGCCGGTGTGCGCCAGAAACAGGCTGCAGACCAGAACCGGCGTAACCGCATCGGCGAGCGAGGGCCGGCATGCCCGGACGGCAGCGAAAGCGTTTGAAAAAGTGCAGGCCCAGAGCGATTGACGCTCCGGGCCCGTCGATGGGTGTGGGATAAATCGCCGAAAAGGCGGTCTAGCCCTGGAAGAGCTGGAGGACGGCCTGCGGCGCCTGGTTGGCGATGGAGAGCGCCTGAACCCCCAGTTG
>RFJA01000038.1 GCA_003695065.1 Alphaproteobacteria bacterium | reverse complement strand
GTGGTAGAGAGGCACCGGAATGCAAAGCCTATCTTCCTCGGTAAAGCGCTGCGCTTCGCCGACGAAATAGCCGTTGTTCAGAATGTTGTGATGGGTGAGAGTCGCCCCCTTGGGCGAGCCCGTTGTGCCCGATGTGAACTGGATATTGATCGGATCCTCGGGCTGGAGTTCGGTTTTCAGCGCCTGAACCCGGTCGCGCGCCTGATCGGTGCCCCCCGTCGCGATCCGGGCAAACGGCAGAAAACCTGGTGGCGCCTCGTCTGCAATCACGATGACATGGCGCAAGTGTGGCAATCGGGCTGCCTCTAGCCCTTCGGGTTGCGACTTGTCGATTTCCGGCGCCAAATCCCGAACCATGGCCACATAGTCGGAGCTCTTGAAGGTGTCCGCCAGCACCAGCGCCTTGCAGCCCACCTTGTTCAGGGCATATTCCAGCTCCGCCAGCCGGTAGGCCGGATTGATATTCACCAGCACCAGCCCGGCGTAAGCGGTGGCAAACTGGGTGAGCACCCACTCGGCCTTGTTTGGAGACCAGATTCCCACCCGGTCACCGGGTTCAAGGCCAAGCGCCAACAGCCCGGCGGCCATCTCCTCGGCCCGAGCCTTCAACTCCTGCCAGGTCCAGCGCACACCCTGATGCGGACAGACAAGCGCTTCGCGCGCGCCCCACATCAACGCCGCATCATCCAGAGCCGCGCCAATAGTCCTGTACATCAGGGGGACGTTTGACGTGCCGCAAACGTAACTCAGTTTTCCGCTACTTGCTCTGTCAGTCACCTGACGCCTCTCCGTCAGCACCACCTCGCGCGCAGCCCCGGGGGCATGCACACCATGAAACACTCCTTCAGTTTAACATCTGCTGCGGTCGTTCGACGATCACCCATATTGCTGATCCATCGACGACAATTGCCATATTGTTGTTGGCAATCGGGCCGCTTTCCCGGTGGTTCACCAGTGCAAGCGGCCCGCTGCATTCATGCAACGTACGAACCTAGAACGTGAAGCTCAGGTTCACGCCCCAGGTACGCGGCCGGCCATAATATTCCTCGACCAGACCGAACAGACCGCCATTGGAGACACTCCCCGACAGGTCGAAAGTCTGGACAAGATACTTCTTGCCAGTGAAGTTCTGGACAAAGACCCGCAAGGCCCACTGTTCGTCGGCGGAGAACCAGGTCGCCGAAGCGTTACCGACGAAGTAGCCGCTTTCGGTGGACGCCGGCAGATTGGTCAGCGCGAAGAAGTGCTTGGACCGATACTGCCCGTCCGCCTGCAAGGCGATGCTGCCGTTTTCGATCGGGAACTCATAGCGAATGAGACCATTCAGGTTCCACTCAGGCGTCTGCACCGGGGTCACCGTAGCGCCTGGCAGAAGCGCCGGGGCATCGATGACGCCGTCCCCATCGGTATCCACATCCAGTGTAAGCCCCGGGACGTCTTCGACGTCAGAGTCGATGTACGCTACACCAAATTGCATATCAAGCCCGTCCACCGGGTTGGCCTGAACTTCCAGCTCAAAGCCCTTGCTTTCAGCCTGGGCATTCAGTGTGGACGTATCAAGCCCGATGATCGAGAACGCCTGGTAGTTCCTGTAGTCGTAGTAGTAGGCTGCACCATTGACCCGGAACCGGCCGTCGTCGCTGTCCCACTTGAACCCGATTTCAAACGCATCGAGCTTCTCGGGATCATAGGTCATAAACGTATCACTCAGCGCGAAATCCGAGGGCAACAACGGTGCGTTGAAGCCGCCCGACTTCACACCCCGGTTCCAGCTCGCGTAGGTCAGCAGATTATCGGTGGGCGTAAAGTTGACCTGCACCCGCGCCGACCAGTTGCTATCGCTGCGCTCACCCACAAAGGGCAGAAGTTCCGGACCAAACGCCGGCGTAATCAACACCGCATTGGGATCCAGCCCACTGGTGGAGGTATCCGGGAAGAACACCAGATTGTTGTTGTAGACGTGGGACTTGTCTTCCTCGATCCACCGGAACCCACCGATAAGAGCCAACTGCTCGCTGACCTGGAATTCCACCTGTCCGAACAGTGACCAGGTTTCCGTGTCAGTGTTGTAGGGGTTCTGAATTCCGTTGAACGGCAAGCCGGGACCGAACAGGGCTTCAAACAGGCCCCGGGTAATGCCCCCGTTGGAATCGTTGACTTCAAGATCCATGTAATAGAAACCGGCAACCCATTCCACATCTTCGGTCTGACCGTTGACCCGCAGTTCCTGCGAAAACTGCTCGGCGTCGGTGGTCAGGAAGAAGTTGAAGTAGTCGACCGGAGACGCGTCCGAATCCTCGATATAGTCACGCTTCACCGTCTGGTAGTCGGTGATGCTGGTAATCGTGCCCCAATCCTGCGACCACTTGATGGTGCCCGAATAACCGCGGGTATCGAGATCATTGTGGCCAAGGAAGTCATAGTCCCCGGCATACACATCACCATCGTTATCCACATAGCCGCCAAAATCGGGGTTGGGGACACCCGGCGTTCTGTCACCGGTGGGCAGAACAGCGGACGAATATTCGAAGAACCCGGTGCGGATGTCCTGCTGGCCAAAGCGGACGTTCAACAGAACTTCAAGGTCCTCGGTCGGGGCGAACAGGGCCTGCAGGCGGCCGGCGGATTCGTTGGCGTTGTTCAGATCCTGTTCCGGATTCAGACGGTTTTTCACATAACCACCGCCCTGATGGGTCGCGAATGAGGCCCGGATCGCAACCTTGTCGCTGAGCGGCACACCGACCGCACCCTGCAGTTTCAGGCGGTTGAACCGGCCATAGGTCACGCTGCCGTATCCGTTGAACTCGTCGAAGTTCGGCTTGACCGTGATATAGTGCACCAGACCGCCGGTGGCGTTCCGGCCAAACAGCGTACCCTGCGGCCCGCGCAGAAGCTCGACCCGCTCCATGTCAAACAGCAGGAAACCCGCGCCCGACATCTGGCTGATGTAGACCTCGTCCACATAGATGGCGACCGGGCTTTCCACGTTGGTGGTAAAGTCGTTGTTGGCAACGCCGCGGATACCGATGGCATAGTTGGCTTCACCGTTCGGCTGCATGGTGCTGACCCCGGGGGCGAGCGCCGTCACTTCCTGCGCGTTGGTGTAACCAAGAGCGCGCATCTGATCGCCAGAAATCGTGGTGATCGAAATCCCCACGTCCTGAGCGCTTTGCTCGCGTTTCTGGGCGGTCACGATGATCTCTTCCAAAAGCACCGAGCGCTGTTGGCCCAATGCCGGGCCAGAAATCATCGTGCTGGCCACGATGGCGCTGGTTAGCAGAAGTCCGGACTTTAGCCTTCCGTGGTGTCGACTGATAGTGTTACTCATGTCGTTCTCCCTTTAATGGTACAGGTCTATTGTCTCAAATTACTCATGAACAAAAAGCTCCACCAGCTCTTCACGCTTGCTGGCTGCCTCGGAAATGAGCGGAGCGGCGCGCAGGCGCCTCACCTCATCCGCCGTATAGGGATTGAAGTTTTCCGGCACATGATCCCGGTCAAAAGTATACAGGCTCCAGTTCAAGAGTTCCGCAAGCGCATCGTCAGATAGTGGCGCATGCGCCACACCGGGAACGCGGCCAAGGTACTCCCGCCCCCCTTCAACGCGCAAAAATCGCGCCATCACACCAGCCATGTTGGGAGCGCCGCCGGCGCTGCCCGAGGCATCGGCCTGATGGCAGCCCTGACAATTCAAAATCCAGTTGAGCTGCGCACGCGCCGGATTCTCAACTCCGGGCAACCCCGAAGCCGTCATCAGGCAAAGCGTCACGACAAGCCCTGCTGATATCAAGGCGTCGACTCCCTATGGGCGACCGATTCCGGCCTGAGGCTCAAAACCGATCGCATATCGAGATCAGCATTCGAGGCCCTGATCTCTGCCACTTCGCGGGCCTCAAACGGGGCAGCGGTGACATTGTTGTTATCGAACGCTAACAGGAAATTCAGCAACTCGGCAACATTGTCGTCGGTAAGCCCGGCCTGCGCCGGCATGACCCCTTGGTACGTTGCCCCGTTCACGTCAATGCGACCCGCGAGCCCCTTGGAAATCACCATCACCAGATAGGCTCTGCCCTGCTCGGTTGCAGCAAACGCATCGATTCGGCCGGCCAGTGGCGGAAAGGCACCCGGCACACCCGCCCCGTCGGACAGATGGCAAGCGGCACAACGCTTGTAGAGTGCCGCCCCGTCCGGTCCCGCATGGGCATCAGCTCTGATCCCAGGTACCAGCAAAAGCAAAATTGCAAGGAGAAACCGCATAGGTGCTAGTCCTCCAGCGCCACACCCAGGATCACCGCCGTCGAACAGGTATAGACCGTGCTTTCGGTCCCGAGACACCAGTTGGTATCGTTGTTGGCCTGTGGGCGAACCATGGGCCGGTCTGCCTCGTTCCTGTTGCACAGGCAGCGCGAACAGCTCGTCTTGCCGCAGCAGTCATTGTAGGAAATGATGTAACTGCGCCCGTCCGCAGGATTCTGACAGGTGCCGATCCAGGTGATTGGCGACATCTCCGTGCCCGGCGGGCAGGCGTTCTGGCTGCCCCCGCAGCAACTGCACAGAAACCCGTCAATGGCGCAGTAGCGCCAATAGTCGCAACTGGTGGGATCTCCCGGATCCTGAACATTCCCGGTGGTCTGCGGCGCCACGCCAGGATAGCCCCCCGAACCGCCGGTGCCGGAGGCGCGCGCCACCGGCAGCAGCGGAACGGCCCCGGCCCCGACAAGCGCACTGCCAAGCGCCGTCAGCAGGCTTCTGCGCGACGTTGTCTGGGCAAGCCGGCGCGTTGCGCGCTCGGTCAAACGGTCAAAGAATGCCACTGGCTGCTCCTTTGGTTTCCGTATCCAACCTGCGATCTCCGCGATCGCTGTTCATATAATCCTGTATCGACGCGACGCCCCGGTCACGGGCCTCGATCAGACTTTCCAAGTGCTCGCGGGAATTGACGATCCCGAAACTCACGATCACGCCCTTACCGTCAATCAGCACCGCGTAGGGCAGTTTGGCCACACCAAACGCGCGCCCCAACGCCTCGGAGAGCACATAGTCGAAACCACCAAGCTTTTCCTTGTCGATGAACAAACGGTGCACCGCCGGCTCTCCGTCGCTGGCCAGGATAATGTCGGTGTCCCGCCCCTCGTCCCGCGCCAGCGAACGCACGGCCGGCAACAGTGTCTTGCAAATCGGACAATCCGGAGCGAGAAAAAACAGCAGACGCGACCGCCCGGTGGCGGTGGCCAGATCAATGGACTTGCCGTCCAGAGTTGTCACCGTGAGGGTGGGGGCCTTGTCACCCGCCTTGAGCGACTGGTTCACCGCCAACGCTCCGGCCGGCGCTACCCGCTCGTAGAGCACACCCACCTGACGCGCCAGCGCCAGAACCGCGAGGCCCAGCCCGACGACCAGAACCCAGAGCAGAACTTGCGAGATGACGAGCGCGT
>RFJA01000037.1 GCA_003695065.1 Alphaproteobacteria bacterium | reverse complement strand
TATCCGACCGGTGGTCGGGTCGAAGGCGCCGAGGAAGCGCAAGCGATCTCCGTACCCGAGATAGACGAACATACACTTCCCGCCAGCGAATAACGCTGGTCCGCGTTATCGGTGCCGGTTTGCACACCAGTGACCAAGGTCTCGGCCCAGCAGTTTTTCCAGCTTTTCGACTTCCGGCCACAGTTCGGTTGCAAGGCTGACCCGGACCTGCTCGGGTATGGGGTCACGTTTTGTAAACCGGGTATTCAGGCGCTTGAGCTTTTCCCGGAGTTTCACGCGCCAGGATCGACGTGGCAGGATCACGCGACTGAGACGGCTGACCCAGTCCGGGGTCTGACGTAGAAACTTTCCGAATCTCTCGCTGCGCATTTTCTTGTTGGCATTCTCCACCACGAAGGACGGTTTGAAGTCCGGGTCGACCCCCAGAAACTCGAGAATGCCACGATAAACCCCGGGCAGGTCTTTTTTCACATCATCATAAAGCACGATATGCACCTGCTCGCGCGGGAAGACCTTCAGAAACCGTTCGATCTGTTCGCTGAATTTCACGATATCGCGATAAAGCAGGACGCGCTGCGATACCTTGAGCGCCTGCCCCTCGAACTGTTTGCGCCTTTCCGGTTCGAGCGCCAGCGCTCGCTCCAGGGATTTTTCGGTCTCGAACGTCTCATAGACGATCTGGGAATGGTGCGACGCAACCACCTCCACCGGATCACGCAGCATGATCAGGATCCTGGCGTCCGGATTGTGGTCGTGAATCGCCTTCGCGGCTTCACTGGACAGCATATAGAAGACGGAACTTTCACCCACCACCGGTTCATCGCCGGCATCCTTGAACAGACCAGCGTAATATTCCTCGGAACAGGCGACGCCGCTGGGATAAAGATCGCGGGCGAAGAAGTTACATTCCTTGACGGGTGACATGTAAATTTCTGGATGCTCACTCAAATAGCGATCCATCGCCGTCGTGGCACATTTCGGCGCGCCCACGATAAAGAAGTTTGGAATTGGCAAACTGCGTTGCAGCGTCATGATTCGATCACCCTATGCCCTGTGGGCGGCTTATCGGCGTATCAGGCCCCATGCCCGGTCCTCTGGAGGTATGATTGCAGTCTGGTAGGCGCGGAGCGGATTTGAACCGTCGACCTCCGTCATGTCATGACGGCGCTCTACCCCTGAGCTACGCGCCTTCATACCGGCGAGAGTCCTTCCATGACAAGAGTTGCTTAAAATTCGGTGAAAACCAAAAGATATACGCCCCCGCTTCTTCATGGCTTTTTAAAGGTTGCTCGGTTATTAACACCATCATTGGCGTATTTTGAACGGGTGACAGCCGCGCATGCGGATCCTGCATATCTTTGACCATTCAATTCCGCTGCACAGTGGCTACACTTTTCGCAGCTACGGTATCCTCACCAACCAGCGTGCGCGCGGCTGGGAAACCGTTCATGTTACCACGCCGCGACACAAGGCCGAAGGACCGCCAGAAGAGACGGTCGAGGGCCTTACCTTCTATCGCACGCCCGCCCCTGGGGGTGGGCTCGCCAAGCTCCCGGTTTTGCGCGAACTGGGAGAGATACGGAGCACCGCCCGCCGGGTCGGCGAGGTGATCGAACGAACCAGACCGGATATCGTGCACGCCCACTCCCCGGTTCTCAACGCTCTGGCCGGGCTTCGCGCTGCGCACCGGGCCGGTTTGCCTTTTGTCTACGAAATCCGGGCATTCTGGGAAGACGCCGCCGCAGCCCACGGCACCTGCCGGGAGGGTGATCTGCGCTACCGCGTGACCCGGGCGCTCGAAACCCACGCCGTTCGCCACGCCGATGCGGTGACGGTGATCTGCGAAGGCCTGCGCCAGGACGTGATTGCCCGGGGGGTTCCCGCGGACAAGGTGACGGTGATTCCCAATGCGGTCGACCTTGACCGGTTTACCGGCGAACCGGCGCGCGACGAGGTGCTCGCCCAAAGACTTGGGCTTCAGGGCAAAACGGTGCTCGGATTCATCGGTTCCTTTTATGGTTATGAAGGATTGGCGGTCCTCGTCGAGGCACTCGGCCACATCCGACACGAGAATGTTTGCCTGCTGCTGGTGGGCGGCGGACCCGAGGACCAGGCGCTGCGCGCCCAGGTCGCCGAAAAGGGGCTTGAGGGGCGGGTGATCTTCACCGGCCGCGTCCCCCACGCAGAGGTCGATCGCTATTATCGTCTGGTGGACATTTTCGTCTACCCCCGCCTCCACATGCGGCTGACCGATCTAGTGACGCCGCTCAAGCCGCTGGAAGCCATGGCCCAGATGAAGATGGTCGCCGCGTCCGATGTGGGCGGCCACCGGGAGCTGATCCGGGACGGAGAGACGGGAACCCTGTTCAAGGCGGGCGACCCTGGCGATTTGGCACGAGCGGTGGATACGCTGCTGGACAACCGGGATAGTTGGGGCAAGCGCCTCGAACGCGCCCGCCAATATGTGACGGATCACCGCAACTGGCGAACCAGCGTTGCCAATTACGCCCCCGTTTATGAACGACTCGCCAAAATTTCGCGAAACAGCTCGAGCTGACCTTTGGTGGTGGCATCCCAGCCAAACCTCTCGGCGTAGGCTCTGGTGGCG
>RFJA01000036.1 GCA_003695065.1 Alphaproteobacteria bacterium | reverse complement strand
TCGGGCGACATACCGGGCATCCGGATACTCAAACCCTGTCAGAATCACGGCCTCGGGATTGGCAGCGGCGATGGCCGCGCCCACCAGCCCGACCCCCGTACCGGCCACCGCCAGGGCACCGGCGGGAAGGTACTCGGTTACGTGCTCGCATCCGACCACCTCCGGATCCCCCGAAGGGTGCGGGGGTGCTTCAGGATCATCGCGCTCGAACAGCTGGATATAGACTTCACCGCGCCGGGCATCGTGAATCACCGCCAGACGGGGCGGCAGATCGTCCCCTTCCGGCGCAAGGGCAACCGCCTCCGCCACCACTTCGGTGCTGGTGACACCTGCCACGGGCAGGCCTTGCGCCAGGGCAAACCCGCGCGCTGCCGCAAGCCCGATACGCACCCCCGTAAATGTCCCGGGGCCAACGGTAACGCCGATCAAGTCGAGGTCGGAAAAACCGCGCCCGGCGGCCGCCATAACGTCCTGGACCATCGGCACCAGCCGCTCGGCGTGGCCGCGGCCCAACACTTCGAAAGCGTGGGCGCGCACCACGTCACCTTCAAGGAGAGCTGCAGAACAGGCCCCCTGGCTGGTATCAATAGCAAGCACAGTCACCAACGGCGGCTCCCGGGTTTGCGGCCCAGCTAGAGGATCTTGCACGCCTCACTGAAACTGAGGCGGGGCAAACGCTCGAAGACACCGGCAGGATCACCATAGCCAAGGCCACACAGGAAATTCGATTTGATCCTTCCGTCTGGAAAGAAGGCCTTGTCCACCGCGTCATGGTCGAACCCCGACATGGGCCCGCAATCCAGACCGAGCGCGCGGGCCGCGATCATCAGGTACGCCCCCTGAAGGGTGCCGTTGCGCATGGCGGTGATCCGGGCCATTTCCTCGCTTGAGGTGAACCAGTTCTTGGCATCCGGATTATGCGGAAACAACTCCGGAAGCTTTTCATAAAACCGTGCGTCATATCCGATGATGGCCACAACGGGTGCGGTCCGGGTTTTTTCCTTGTTGCCCTCTGACACACAGGCAACGAGCTTTTCCTTTGCGTCGGGCCCCTTGACGAAGACAATTCGTGCCGGGCTGCAGTTGGCACTCGTCGGTCCCCATTTCATCAGATCGTAAACGGCATGAAGCATCGTATCGGATACCGGCTTGTCGAGCCATTTGTTCTGACTCCGGGCCTCGCGAAAGATGGTATCAAGCGCTTGATCGCTGAGAATTTTGCGATCGGGGAGTTGGTCCTGGGCCATTAGGTGGGGCTCCTGTTAAGTAGTTTGTCATGACAGTAAATTGCGTGTAAATCTAATGTCTGGGGAAGGGGAGCACAACCGCGACCGAAATGATGGCGCCTGGATTTCTTTTGCGCATAGTCACGCATTGCCTGCTGGTGCTTTCCTTGAGCATCTTTTCAGACGCCGGTCATGCCGCCCCGCACCACGATGATGACAGCCGTGACGCCGTGATCCTGATGTATCACCGATTCGGCGAGGACCGCTGGCCGTCAACCAACGTTCGCCTGGAGCAGTTTGACGCCCACCTCGACTACCTCGCCAAAAATGGCTTTACCGTCATGGCATTGCCAGACATTCTCCAGGCCTTCCGGAGCGGCACGGAACTCCCACCCAAAACGGTTGCCATAACCGTCGATGATGCCTATCGCTCGGTTCTGTTGCACGCCTGGCCGCGTCTCAAATCCCGAGGGTTTCCATTCACCCTTTTTGTCAGCTCCGAACCGGTGGATCAGGGCCTTGGCGGCTATCTGAGCTGGGACGAGATCCGCACCCTTGCCGCCGAAGGCGTGACCATTGGCCATCACGGCCACAGCCACAGCTCGTTCCTTGATCTCGGGCCAAAAAAGGCAGTTGCCGACATCGCCACCGCAAGTGCCCGGTTTACGGCCGAACTCGGGCAGGTCCCGAATATTCTGGCCTACCCGTACGGTGAATATGATGCGGCCATCGCCGCTAAGGTCGAGGAGCTTGGTTTCATGGCGGCTTTAGCGCAGTACTCTGGCGTCGCCAGTGCGGACGGCAACGCCTTTGAGATCCCCCGCTTTGCGCTTAACGAAAACTACGCCTCGCCAAGCCGCTTCCAGTTGATCACCAATGCCCGGGCACTTCCGGTCACGGGGCTCGTGCCCAGCGACCCCCGGGTTCGCGATAACCCGCCGGCCATCGGCTTTACCGTGGCCAGTCATGTGCACGGCCTGTCCGCCATGTCCTGCTTCCCGTCCCATCTTGATGAAGCGGCACGGCTGATCCGCCCGGTGGAACATCGGATCGAGATCCGTTTCGACAAGCCTTTCCCGCGCGGGCGATCGCGCATCAACTGCACCATGCCAGGCCCCGATGGTCGGTGGTACTGGTATGGTCGACCGTTCTTTGTCGTGGAATAAGCTGCCCTCAGACAGCGCGTACTTCGGTCACCTCGGGAACATAGTGTCGCAAAAGATTTTCGATGCCGTGCTTCAGGGTCGCCACCGAACTGGGACAGCCGGAGCATGCTCCCTGCATCTTGAGATAGACCACGCCCTTGTCGAAACCGTGATAGGCAATGTCGCCGCCGTCGCGCGCTACGGCTGGACGCACCCGGGTGTCGAGGAGTTCCTTGATCTGCTCGATGATCTCGGCATCTTCCTCGTTATCCGCCGGCCCGTCCGCCGCGGATTCAGCGCGGCTCTCGACCATGATCGGAGCACCCGACGTAAAGTGCTCCATGATTGTCCCCAGAATTTGTGGCTTGAGTTCAGCCCAGTCGCCATCACCCTTGGTCACACTGATGAAATCGGAGCCGAAAAAAACACCCTCGACCCCGTCGATTTCAAACAGCTTCGCAGCCAAAGGGGAAACCGCCGCCGCCTCGGCGCTGGAAAAATTGGCTGTCGAGTCGCCAAGCACTTCCTTGCCCGGCAGAAATTTGAGCGTTGCGGGGTTCGGAGTTTGTTCGGTCTGAATAAACATGGCGTCTTTCCGTGCTAATGCGGCTACAAGCCCCTCTTCGACCCATTACATGGCCGCTCACAGGGCTAAAATCAAGACCAAATCAGTCTTGAATTTTGCCAAACCCTCCGAGTGATGCGCGAGAAGGGGTCAGATCAGCCGGTCGATTTCCTCATCGGTCAGCGAGCCGGGCACGAACAGGACCGGAATGTGGATCTTGCGCAGCATCGGACCGCTGAAGGCGCTGACCAGGGGGCCCGGGTTTTCCTCGCTCGCCGCCCCCAGCACCAGAACATGAATGTCGGGATCTTCTTCGATCTGCGCCAGGATCTCATCCTGGGGCTTGCCTTCCCGAACCACCACCTCCGGCGTAATACCGGCCAGAGCACGCACCTCGGCCACCAGTTCGTCGAGAAAGGGCTGCATTTCCTGGCGCGCTTCCTCGCGCATCAGGTTCTCCACCGCCATCCAGTGCTGAAAATCGGCGGGTGGGATGATGTTCAAGAGAACGACACCCCCTTTGATCCTGGCAGCACGAAGCGCGGCGAAACGCAGAGCGCGGCGAAACTCCGGTGTTTCGTCGACCACAACCATGAACTTCCAGAGATGCTCGGCGCCGTCGTTTTTCGGCGCCTGTTCGCGCTGGATATCGACGATCATGTGCCCCACCTTGTTTTTCTGCATCCCTAAGATGCCCAAGATTATCGGCTATGGCAATCGTCAAGGCCGCAGAAAAATGCGGCCAGCACAACAATAATCACAAATTTTCAACTACTTGAGCAGGATGTTGGTCAGCTCTCGCAGCTGGGTCCTTGCGCGCAGCAGATAGAATCCCTGGGCGGTCAGATGATTCGGCCACAGCCAGCCGTCCGGTTTGCCGTTGGTCACCACCCAGGGGTCAAGCGCGACGACAGCGTCCAGGCTGGTCGCCGTCTGCGCCCAGGCGGGACCAAGTTCCTTATCCTCAACGATGGTGGCAAAATCGGCACGCAGGCCGCGCAGAATGAGAGCGTAGGCATAGGCGCGCCCCTTCACCCCGTAGAACAGGTCATCGACGTCGGTATCGGGCATCAGAACGGACCGGCCAGTTGCCAGATGATCGTCGATGGCTGCCGACAAGGCACCGATGTCGAGAGCGATCCGGTCGAGAGTGGCGAGCAGATTGTCGGCGCGCCGCTCGAACACGGCGTCACCCGCCGCCAGACGACGGTTGTAGGCAATCAGGCTCTTGCGCGCCTTGCGGTACTGCTCTTCCGAGGTGGAAATGGGCCAAAACGAGGTGGACAGGTCCCAGCGCCACTTGGTGCCCGAATACTGAAGCAGACCCGAGGCCTCCTGAAGATCGGGATCCACCTGGCTCGATCCGCGGGTGCGTCCGATCTGGTCCTTGAGTTCGAACGCAAACACCGCCAACGCCCCAACGATGCCCTGCTGATAGTTGGGCATGTTGTCAAGGGCGGCACCAGGCAGGAAAAACGGGTCATTGGCGACCCACGGATGATCCCGGGTTTCGCGCCGGATCAACGCGGCCGCCATGGCCACGGCCTGACTGCCGCCGGCGATTGTCTCTTCGTCACCGGGGGCAAAACGGGGATCATCGTCAATGGTATGAATGATTGCCATGCCCAGAAGGTAATAGACCACCACCAACAGCACGACTCCACCGGCAATCAGGCCGCCGGTGCGGGGTCCAACCCGGGCAACAGCGCGCCACAACCGATCAAACAGCTCGGCCCCCTTTCCTGTCATCGGCACTCAGTCCCCATATGCCGTTCCTTTCACAGCCCGTAATGTCCATCCACAACCGGTAATATTGCACGAAAAAGGAGGCCGCAGCCTCCTTTTTTCCGGCTCACGCGTTGGTATCAGTAGGATCCGTCCCCGCCTTCCTCGATCACCACATGCTGGGTGACCCCGCTCTGACCGGGAAAATCCGCGAACATCGCCTCGATCAGATAGGGCATCACCTCGGGCAGACGATTGTCCCGGCCCTGACTTATCACGCGGCCTTCAAACAGCACTTCACCAGAAGGTGCGGCGATTTCCATGGTCAATTTACGGTTATAGACCACATAGGACCTGATCTCGGTCTGGCCATAGCCCGGATAATAGGGCCAGAAGTGGTGGTGGAAATGATAGGGGTAGAAGCCATAGGTTCCGGGGTAGGAGCGCACCACGGTCTTGCCGTCGTCAACTCCATAGTCCACCCTGACAACCAGATCGGCGTCAGCCTCCGATCGGGTCCGCTGATAGCCATAGGCGCTCAGGCGGTCTGCGATCTGGGCCGCATACTGGGCAAACTCCAGGCTACCTTTCTTGGCTTCATCCTTGGGCACGACCACAAAGGTTTCACCGGATGGACGCGGCAACTGATGAAATCGCGCCACGTCCGATTTGAATTTGCTTGCGCATCCGGCAACGAACAGGGTCACCGTCAGGACAAGCATGACTTTCAGGACACGAGACATGGTCATAGGGCTCCTAACAGCACCCTCCCCTACTCTCAATCATATAGGAAGGTCAGGGGCGCAGAAAACCCACAATGTCGTGAACATCCCGCAAGATCGGCGCCGCCAGCGCCTGCGCTTTCTGCGCGCCCTCGCGCAGAATGCTGTCCACATAGGCCGGATCGGCGGTCAGACGCCGCATCTCCTCCCCGATCGGCGCAAGTTTTTCCACGCAAACCTCTGCCAGCGCCTTCTTGAAATCGGCGAATCCCTTCCCCGCAAACGCAGCGCAGACCGCATCCCGCGTCTGATCGGTCAGCGCGGCATAGATCCCCACCAGGTTGGCCGCTTCGGGGCGTCCCGCCAGATCCGCAGCGGATTCGGGCAGCGGGTCGGAATCGGTCCGCGCCTTGCGGATCTTGAGCGCGATGGCATCGGCGTTATCGGTCATGGTGATACGGCTGTATTCGGACGGGTCGGACTTGCTCATCTTGGCCTTGCCGTCCCTGAGCGACATCACCCGCGTCGCCTCGCCAAGGATCAGGGGCTCCACCTCGGGAAAGAAATCGACGCCGTAGTCATTGTTGAACTTCTGCGCAATGTCCCGGGTCAGTTCCAGATGCTGTTTCTGATCTTCCCCCACCGGCACCCGGGTCGCCTTGTAAGCCAGGATATCGGCGGCCATCAGGTTGGGATAGACATAAAGACCGGACGACGCTTTTTCCCGGTTTTTGCCAGCCTTGTCCTTGAACTGGGTCATCCGGTTGAGCCACCCGATCCGTGTCACACAGTTGAAGATCCACGCCAGTTCGGCATGCTCGTGAACCTGACTCTGGTTGAAGATGATGGAATGACGCGGATCAATGCCTGCGGCGATCAGTCCGGCCGCTACCTCACGGGTACTGGCTCTCAGCGCTTCGGGCTCCTGAAAAACGGTGATTGCGTGCAAGTCGACCACACAATAGAGGCAGTCGTAGTCGTGCTGCAAATTGACCCAGTTGCGAATCGCCCCCAGATAATTGCCCAAGTGAAGGTTCCCGGTGGGTTGGACGCCCGAGAATACGCGCTCTTTTGCTTCTGCCATCTTCCTCACGCTCCGAGATGCTGTGGACACACTCGTTCAAACGATGGCGTGTTATGGACGCTGGGCCGCAGCAGGTCAAGCGGGCCCAACCGTCTTGTTGTTGCGCCGGCGCAGCCCCGTGAAGTCGTCGCGCCGCACCGCACCCAGCGCAAACGCTGCAACCCCATAACTCAAGAGCCCGGCGGCGACCAGCACGACGAGCGCCAGGACCTTCTCCGGCGTGGTGGCACTGAAATAGGGCTCGAGGAGCGCGCGCCCCCCCCAGATCACGCCCACCATCAGGGCGACCGCCGCCAAGGTGCGTACCAGACGACGTTTAAGCCGGTCATCAGACTTCAGGCAATCACGCTTGACCAGTCCGTGATAAAGAAGCGCGGCATTGACCCAGGCCGAAATGGCAGTGGCCAGCGCCAGGCCCACATGAGCGAGAGGAATCATCAAAATGACGTTCAGCACCACGTTCACGCCCAGCGCAATGAGCGAATAGCGCACGGGCGTCGCCGTATCCTTGCGAGCAAAGAAGCCGGGGCCCAACACCTTGGCCAGCACATAGGCCGGCAGCCCCAGAGCATAGGCCCCGAGGGCCGCCGCCGTGGCTGCCGTCATCGCCGAATCAAATGCGTTGCGCTCGAACAGCACGCCGATTACCGGACCCGGCACAACCACCAAAGCGGCCGCTGCCGGCAAGGTCAGAAACAGCGCCATCTCGATCGCCCGGTTCTGGCTCGCCAGGGCCCCATTCCTGTCCGCCGCCGCGACCTGACGCGACAATGCCGGCAGCAGCGCGGTACCCACCGCAATGCCGATCACGCCGAGCGGCAACTGGTTGAGCCTGTCAGCGTAATACAAAAAAGCCAGCGATCCGTCGGCCAGAAAACTCGCCAGGAACACATCGATCAGCAGGCTGATCTGGTAGGCCCCGGCGCCCAGTGCCACCGGCAGCATAAGAGTGATCAATTTTCTCACATCAGGGGTCAGGCGCGGCCAGCGCAGGCGCAGCGGCATACCCTCGCGCCAGCAGGCAACAAACAGCCAAAGAAACTGGATCACGCCGGCAACGGAGACCCCCCAGGATAACGCATGAGCCGGCGTCCGGGTGGCATTGGCGAACAGCACCATCGCCCCGATCAGCGACAGATTGAGCAGCACTGGCGTCGCGGCAACTGCCGCAAACCGTCCAAGGGAATTGAGAACCCCCCCCATCAGCGAAACCAGCGAAATGAACAGAAGGTAGGGAAAAGTGATCCGGGTCAGCTCGACGGCCAGGTCGAATTTCTCGGGCTCGCCGACAAACCCCATTCCGATCCCCATCATCAGCCATGGCATCACGGCCTGACACGCGGCCACGAATAACAGCAGGATCGCGAACAGGGCCGAAAGCGCCTCTTCGGCAAACCGGCGGGCGGCTGCGCGGCGCGCCGCTTCATCGGTCTCGCCGGCGCTTCCTGCCCCTTCGAGATAGCCTGAAAACAACGGCACGAAGGCGGCATTGAAGGCGCCTTCGGCAAACAGGCGGCGGAACAGATTGGGCAACTTGAAGGCTAGCACGAAACAGTCGGCAATCCAGCCTGCGCCAAGCACCGACGCCATCAGGATGTCGCGCACAAACCCGAGCACCCGGCTGACCAGCGTCAGACCGCTTACCGTGAAGGTCGCCCGCAACAGTGACATGCCCGTCCCCCCGAATAGATCCCGGCCCGCCGATCAGGATGCGGCAGCAACGTTCCGCGCGCTCCCGCCCGGCGCGCCGGCCGGTGCGCTTGTTCCGCCCTCGATCGCCTCTGTCAAGCGTCTTTCGATGATTTTGATCTTGTCGGGATGAGTGACCTTGTGGCCGAACAGATCGCGGACATAGAACACGTCCACGGCCCGCTCGCCGAAGGTCGCCACATGGGCACTGGCAATCGACAGGTTAAGGTCAAAAAACGCCCGCGCCAGATCGTAAATCAGTCCCGGCCTGTCGCGGCCATTGACCTCGATCACCGTATGGGTGTTGGACGCCCGGTTGTCCACATAGACCACCGGCGCAACCTTGAACACGTCGGTGCGCCGCGGTAGCACCGGTTTTTCCGCAAGCTTGCGCGCAGGAAGGATTTCGCCCGAGAGCGTCTTCCTGATCGCCTCTTCGAGCTTTTCGAGCTTGGCCGGGTCCTTGATCGCGCCGTGGTCGGGATCCTGCACCCAGAAACTGTCAAGCGCCATGCCGTCCTTCGTGGTAAAGATCTTGGCGTCGGCGACGCTGGCGCCCGTCACCGCGAAGGCTCCGGTCAGCCGGGCAAACAATCCCGGATGATCCTGGGCATAAATTGTCACCTGCGTCACGTCGCGAAAATCGTCGGCGCGGAAGTCGATGGCGATGGGCTCACCGGCAGCATCCGCGGCACGAACCAGGTGCGCGTCGGCGATCTGGTTTTCAAGCGGGCTCGACAGCCAGTAGGAATCCTGCAAACGGTCCAGATAGCGCTCAAGATCCTGTCCGCTCCAGTCCGACAGCTCCCTGGCCAGCGCTTCCTTGGCGGCCGCCACCCGGGCCTCGTTCACCGCCTGGACGTGGCCGCCCAGCAATACCTCTTCAGTCCGATAGTACAGATCACGCAGAAGCTGCCCCTTCCAGCCATTCCAGATGTTCGGGCCGACGGCACGAATATCGACCACGGTCAGAACCAGCAGAAGGCGCAACCGCTCCGGGCTTTTGACCATCCGGGCAAAATCGCTGACGGTTTTGGGGTCGGAGATGTCACGTTTGAAGGCGAACGAACTCATCAGCAGGTGCCACCGCACCAGCCACGCCACCTGTTCGGTCTCGGCCGGGGTCATGCCAAGCCGGGGACACAGCTTGTGAGCCACTTTCTCGCCGAGGACCGAATGGTCGCCGCCCCGCCCCTTGGCTATGTCGTGGAGCAGCACGGCAACATACAAAACCCGGCGCGAGACGATCTTGTGAATGATCTCGTTGGCCAGCGGATGATCCTCGGCCAGGGTTCCCTGCTCAACCTGTTCGAGAAGGCCGATGGCACGGATGGTGTGCTCGTCCACCGTGAATACATGGTACATGTCGTGCTGCATCTGGGCCACCACCCGGCCAAAGTCCGGAATGAACTTGCCAAAGACACCGGCCTCGTTGAGTCGTTTCAGCGTTTCCTCGGTGTTCCTGGCTGCAGTCAGCATGTCCATGAACAACTGGTTGGCTTCCGGGTCCTGTTGGACCTTGCGATTGATCAGGTGCAGGTTGAGGCGGATCAGGCGCAGGGCACGGGGATGAATGTCCAGATCGTGGATCTGGGCGACCCGAAACAGGCGCAACATCCGAACCGGATCCTTCTTGATATCGTCAGCAGTGCCGATATCCAGGCGCTCGCCTTCCAGCGTGAAACCTTCCACCTGTTTCTTGCGCAACCCGAAACGCGGCATCCGCAGGCGGGGCCGGCGCTTGTGTTGCTCTTCAAGGTGAGCACAGAAGATACGCGTCAGATCGCCCACGTCCTTGGCCACCAGATAATAATGCTTCATGAACCGTTCGACGCCGAGCGACCTCGGCCGGTCCGTGTAATTCAGGCGTTTCGCAAGGTCTTTCTGCACATCGAAGGTCAGCCGTTCCTCGGCCCGCCCGGTCAGATAGTGTAAATGGACCCGCACCGTCCACAGAAAGTCTGACGCCTTGCGGAACTGGCGCATCTCGGCCTTGGAAAACACGCCCTTGTCCTCCAGCTCGTCGATGTCCCGGACCCGATAGAGATACTTGGCGATCCAGAACAGGGTGTGCAGGTCGCGCAGGCCGCCCTTGCCCTCCTTGAGATTTGGTTCCACCAGATAACGGCTGTCGCCAAGCCTTTTGTGGCGCTCGTCCCGCTCCGCCAGTTTGAGTTCGACAAATTCGGGGCCCGAGCCTGCAATCACTTCCTTTTCGAACCGGCGCACCAGATCATTATAGAGCTTGCGATCGCCCCATAGATAACGGGCTTCCAGAAGGGCCGTCCGGATGGTCAGATCCTGACGGGCAAGCCGGATACACTCATCAACCGAGCGGGTGGAATGGCCAACCTTCAGCCCCAGATCCCACAGGATATAGAGCATGTACTCCACCACCTGTTCGCCCCATGGCGTCTGCTTGTAGGGCAGCAGGAACAGCAGGTCCACGTCCGAAAATGGCGCCAGTTCGCCGCGCCCGTAACCGCCGACGGCAACGATCGCCATATGCTCGCTTTCGGTGGGATTGGTTGCCGGGTATATGTGCTCAAGAACAAAGTCATAGAGCGTGCGAATGATCTGGTCAGTGAGGTAACACTGGGCGAGCACCAGCGTGCGACCGCGAACCCCGCGCGAGGTGGCGATTTTCTCGGCGCGGCGTTCCACCTCGGCGCACCCGGCCTTGTACGCGGCCTTGAGAATGCGCAGAAGCCCCGCGCGCAAAGCGTCGCCACTGCCCTCGCTCGCCAGCACATTCAGTTCCGCGGTGAGCGCCTTGCGGTCGATCACCTTTCGCGGATTGGCGATTCTCTGTACCATGCTGTCGTCAGCCTGTTGCCTCTATCTCTCACCTAAAGTGGCAGGTCCCGCGCCCGACCACAAGGGGGCCACGGTCCGGGTCAGCTCTCACCTTGCCGCAATGCCTTGAGGCGGTAGACCAGATCGAGCGCCGACCTTGGAGTCAGTTCATCAGGATTGACGTCATCGAGCAGGGACTCCACTGCCGACGGACCGCCCGGCGGCGCGACCGGTCGGCTGAGCGCAGAGAACAGCGGCAACTCGTCGGCAAGCTGGGCCATGGTCAACCCCTGGCCGGTTTCTTCCAACTGCCCCAGAACCTGTTCGGCACGGGCGATCACCGGGTCCGGCAGCCCGGCAAGCCGCGCCACCTGGATCCCGTAGGACCGGTCCGCCGAGCCTGGTCCCACTTCATGAAGAAACACCACCTCGCCTTTCCATTCCCGGACCCGCATGGCATGGAGCGCCAGCCCGTCAAGCCGGTCGGCCAGCACCCTGAGCTCATGGTAGTGGGTGGCGAACAGGCCACGACAGCGGTTGACCTCATG
>RFJA01000035.1 GCA_003695065.1 Alphaproteobacteria bacterium | reverse complement strand
GGATCACCCGGCGCACCGCCATGGAGCTTGCGCGCAAGCGTGGCATCGAAATTGTCGAGCGTGCGATCATGCCGGAGGAAATGGAAGGGTTCGAGCAGGCCTTCCTGACCGGAACCGCCGCCGAGGTAACACCGCTGTCCCAGATCGGCCCCTACAATTTCGAGGTGGGCGAGCTGATGCGGACCCTCATGACCGATTACGACAACCTGGTCAATCGCCGCGTCGACGCCTAGACCCAGCCGGATTCGCCGAGGTGGGGCGGTCCCGGGTGCCCGTTTTACCCCAGCGGGCGGCGGCGGATGCGTCGGTTGTCCGGGCATCGACCCAACGTTGCCGTCCCGTCGCTGTTGTCTCTTTTTTCCAGAACGGGGCCCGGGTCTTGAGGTAGTCCATCAGGAACCAGGCGGCTTCGAAGGCTTCACGGCGGTGTCTGGCGGCAGTCACCACGACCACAATCTCGTCACCGGGTTTGAGCGTGCCGAAGCGATGCACGACCACGACCTCGTCGAGCTCCCAGCGGCCTTGCGCTTCCCGGGCAATTCGCTCAAGCTCCTGTCGGGTCATGGCCGGGTAATGTTCAAGAGTCATGTTGGCAAGGGCACCGTCCTCCCCCATCTCGCGCATCAGCCCCGAGAAGGTGACGATCGCACCGGCCTGTCCTCCCAGACGATCCCGCACCACCGCGTATTCCCGGGTGGCGTCTATGGGGTCGGCCTGGACCACCACGCGCATGGTTGAGAACCCCCCTAGCCGCCCGTCACCGGCGGGAAAAAGGCCACTTCATCGCCCGCCGAAACCGGATGGTCGAGCGTCACATGGGTCTGGTTGACGGCCGCCCGCACCCGTCCCGGGTCGCTGAATGCCCGTTGATAATTGGCGCCGCGGCGGCACAGCTTTGCCAGCAGGTCGCCCACCGTATGCACCGTCGGCGCCAGCGCAACGATTTCCTCGTCGGACCCGATGGTTTCGCGGATCCAGGAAAAATAAAGCACCTGAATGGAGGACTCAGTCATGGGGCGGCTCTTTGTCCGACATGTGGTGAAGTCCGCCGCGCAGATAGTCGTAGCCCGTGTACAGGGTGAGGCCCGCGGCGATCCACAGTGCCACTTCCCCAATCTCCAGGACGGGCAGGTTCCACGGCGCGGCATCCCCCAGCAGTAAAAATGCGATGGCCGTAAACTGGAAGGCTGTTTTCAGCTTGGCCAATCTGGTTACCGGTACGCGAACCCGGAGTTCGGCCAGAAACTCCCGCAAACCAGAGACAAGAATCTCGCGGCACAGAATGACCAGCGCGGCCAGAACGGTCAATCCGCTAACGCGATCCACCGCAACCATCATGACAATCGCCGCTGCCACCAGAAGTTTGTCCGCGATGGGGTCGAGAAAGCGGCCCAGATGTGACTGCTGATTGAGGCTGCGCGCCATGTAGCCGTCGAGGAAGTCGGTGACGCCCGCCAGTACGAACAGGACAAGCGCCAGCCAGTTGCCCAAGGGGGGCTTCACATAAAAGGTCGCCACCAGTAGCGGAATGACCAGAATCCGCGACAGCGTCAACAGGTTGGGGAGGGTCGACATTGGCGAGGCTGGTTCTGTGCGTTGTGAATCCATAGTGCGAACAGTGGCCCGAGCGGTGACTGAAATCAAGCGGCCATTGATCAATCGTGATCGTGAAAAAAGTCGTATATGGCCTTGGCTGTGGCGCGGCTGATTCCGTTCACCGCTTCAAGATCGCCGATGCCGGCGCCTGCCACCGCGCTTGCCGATCCGAAATGCATCAGTAGCGCCCGCTTTCGCTTGGCGCCAACGCCGGGCACCTGGTCGAGCGCCGACTTGCGCAAATCCGTCTTGCGTCGTGCCCGATGGCCGCCGATGGCGAATCTGTGGGCCTCGTCCCGCAAGCGCTGGATATAATACAGGACAGGGCTTGTCGGCGGCAGCTTGAACGGTTGGCGTCCGGGCAGGTGGAAATCCTCGCGCCCGGCGTTTCGGTCGCGGCCCTTGGCGATAGCGACCACCGGCAGGTCCTCGATGCCGAGATCCGCCAGCGTGTCGGTTACCGCACTGAGCTGCCCGGCGCCGCCATCAACGATCACAAGATCCGGCCACGCCGCTGTTTCCCGCTCCGGGTCCTCCCGCACCAGGCGACCGAAGCGGCGGGTCATGACCTCGCGCATCATGGCGTAATCATCCCCGGGGGTGAGATCCCGCGATTTGATGTTGAACTTGCGATAGGACGATTTTTCGAAACCTTCCGGGCCGGCCACGATCATGGCGCCCAGCGCGTTGGTGCCGGAAATATGGCTGTTGTCGTAAACTTCGATTCGCCGGGGCGGCCCGTCAAGCGCGAAGAGGTCTGCCAGTTGATTGAGGATCCGGTCCTGGGAGGCAGTCTCGGCGAGCCGGCGGGTCAGCGCGTCCATGGCGTTCTGTTCAGCCATCTCCACCAGTTTGTGCCGGTCGCCCCGTTTGGGTCTCATGATCCGGACACGACGGCCGGCCCTGGTGGACAGTGCCTGCTCCAGCAGGTCCTGTTCCGCAATCTCGCTGTTGACCAGGATGTCCCGGGGCGGTTCCTTGTTGTCGTAGAACTGGCCAATGAAGGCGGGCAGAACCTCCTCAATGGTCTGCGATTCATGGTGACGGGGGTAGAAGGCGCGGTTGCCCCAGTTCTGACCGTTTCGCAGAAAGAACACCTGGACGCAGGTTTGGCCACCTTTCCGGGCGGCGGCAATCACGTCGGCGTCACCCAACCGAACGTTGTTGATATCCTGCCGGGCCTGGACCTGGCTCATGGCGCGCAGGCGATCACGGTAGATGGCGGCGGTCTCGAAATCGAGGGCCTCGCTGGCGGCGAGCATGCGGCTTTGCAGTTGCTCCTGAATGGCCTGGCTGCGCCCCTTGAGGAACGCGCGGGCCTGATTCACAAGACTCGTGTAGTCGTCCCTGTCGATCCGGTCAACGCAGGGTGCCGCGCAACGCTTGATCTGGTAGAGCAGGCACGGGCGACTGCGGGACTCGAACACATGATCAGTGCAGGTGCGTAAGAGAAACGCCTTTTGCAGGGCGTTGAGCGTCTTGTTGACGGCGCCGGCGGAGGCAAAGGGGCCGTAGTATTCCGCCTTGTCGGTTCGTGCGCCCCGGTGTTTCATGATCCGGGGAAACGGGTGGCTGGTGTCGAGACGGACAAACGGAAACGACTTGTCGTCGCGCAAGAGCACATTATAGCGTGGCCGAAAGCGTTTGATCAGGTTTGCTTCAAGAAGCAGAGCCTCCACTTCAGTGTGCGTGGTCACGAAAACCATCGATCGGGTTGCCGCAACCATCCGGATGATCCGGTGCGACAGGTTGCCCGGATTGGTGTAGCTCGCCACTCTCGCTTTGAGAGACTTGGCCTTGCCGACGTAAAGGACATCGCCCTTGTCATCGAGCATGCGGTAGACCCCGGGTTTGGCGGTCAGGGTCTTGAGATGGGCGCGGATCACGGCGATCCCCTCGGCCAGCGGACCGGAGGGGGACGTGTCGGTAGCGGCCGCGGTGTCTTCCGGTGTCGTCATGGTTCTATAATTGGGATCTTTAACGCATCCGGCAAGGTGGAAATCGAGCCACCGCGATCCGGTTGGTCGGGGCGAATCCCGCCGCCTGCCACTGTCTGGAAAACTATCCACGAGTCCTGTGGATAAGTCGGTGCATAACCTTTATGACAACACTGTGACTCGGCAGGATTGCTGGCACCAGACCTTGTTGCCCAAAATTTGGGCATTGTTTATAAGTTATTGTTTTTCAATAATAAAAATAAAGTCAAGAGTTCTTTTTGAACTTTTTGTGACTCCCCAAGGGAATTCGGTTTGAACCTCGATTCCTGTCCTCCGGCATGTGCACAACTGGCGAATTCCGATGGTTTGCCTTGTTGCACAAGGCCTTGAGGCGAATAGCGAAACTACTTCGCGAAGCGTTCGATTTCGACCCCCACACTGGCGGTGTGGGCGATGGCATTGAGTTTCTCGACCCGGACCCGGGCGCAGGAGACCCGACGGTCCTGCAGCGCCATATCCGCAATGCGTTCGGCGAGGGTTTCGACCAGGAAGACATGGCCCGACGAGACGATGGTGCGGATCTGGCGCACGACGGTGTCATAGCAGACAACCGATGACAGATCGCCCTCGACCACGGGGCGCGAATCATCCACCGACAAATCGACGTTGATGCGGATCTTTTGCGGATTGTCGATTTCGTTGGGGTAGACGCCCAGGGAGGCCATCACGATCAGGTCACGAACAAAGACGTGTCGGATGGACCGCCGAGCATCGGCGATCCTGAGCGGTTGAACGTTGCTGGTTTCCATCGCGTCGCGTCCTCTACTCTTCCTGACCGATCACATCGGGGGTCTGCCAGGCGAGGTGTTGCCCACCGTCGAGGGCTATCATTTGACCTGTCATGCTGGGGGATTCAAGAATAAAGCGCACCGCCGCGCAGATTTCGCCAGGCTCGGTGCGCCGCTGCAGGGGCAGCGCGCGAGCCTGGGCAGTAAAACTCTCGTCGCTCTGGCGGGGGCTTGGCAGGACAGGACCAGGGCCAATGGCGTTGACCCGGACGCGGGGCGCGAGCGCCTGGGCCATGGTCTGGGTCAATGTCCACAACCCGGCCTTGCTGAGCGTGTAGGACATGAACCGGGGTGTCAGCCGCCACACCCTTTGGTCAAGGATGTTTATGATATTGCCACGCCCGGTTTGGCCGAGCGCCGCAACAAACCGCTGACTGAGCACGAACGGCGCCCGCAGGTTGACGTTCATATGCAGGTCCCAGCTTTCGCGGGTTGCGCTGGCAAACTCGTCTCTCTCGAACACCGAGGCGTTGTTGACCAATAGCGACACCGGGCCCAGCGTTTCACCCGCCTGGGCGATCAGCCGCCCGGTTTCCTCTTCATCGCCAAGGTCGGCTCCGAGCGCCACGGCATCGCCACCGGTGGCGCGGATTTCGTCCACCAGTTCCAGGGCGGCTTCGCGGGAGGTATGAAAATGAACGGCGACCTGCCATCCGTGGGTGGCCAGGTCCAGTGCGATGGCGCGGCCGATCCTCCGGGCGCCGCCGGTCACAAGGGCGATGTTCTGGCTGTCGTTGTTCACAGTACGCTTTCCATGACCGGGCTGGCGGTGGTGCTCAGCAGCCACAGATACAAACCATAGGCCGTCAGGAAAAGAAAGCCATAGGGCGCGGAAATGGCGCCGCGCCGAAGGACAAAAGGAATGATCAGCAGGGCTGCGGCCACCATGACCCAGAGATCCAGCGTCAGGATCGTTCCGGACACCGGCACCGGACGGATCAGCGCTGTCGCGCCGATGATGCCGTAAATGTTGAAGATGTTGCTGCCGATCACATTGCCGATGGCCACGTCACCATGGCGGTGGATAGCGGCCATGACGGCTGTCACAAGTTCGGGCAGCGAGGTGCCAACCGCCACCAGCGTCAGGCCAATCACTTCCTCGGAAACACCGAAGGTGCGGGCGATTGTCGTCGCGCCATCCACCAGAAGGTCCGCACCCAGCGCCAGACCGCCAAGACCAAGGACAACCAGTACCCCGGCGACCGGATAGCTGTAGGGCTGGTCCGGCACGCCTTCGATGTCGGCCAGCTCGTCCGGAGCGTAGGTATCGCCTTTTCTGGCACGCGCGCCCGACTGTACCAGAAAGGCAATCAGCAGACCGAGAAACAAAAGGCCTTGCCACCGGTCGATCACGCCGAGGAACGCCAGTCCGCTGAAAATTGCGGTTGCCGCGAGCATATGGATCAGGTTGAATTTCAGGTCATGGGCATCGCAGCGAATCGGGAAAATCAGGGCCGGTAGCCCGAGGACGAGAAAAACGTTCGCGATATTGCTGCCAATCACGTTGCCGAGTGCAAGGGCCGGTACATCAGCCAGCGCCGCCTGTACGCCGACCACCAGTTCCGGCGCAGAGGTGCCCAAAGCCACCACGGTCAGGCTGATGACCAATGGCGACACGCGCAGGCGCGCAGCCAGCGAGACAGCGCCCCGTACCAGTAGATCCCCCGCAATGACCAGGACGGCAAGTCCCGCAGCAGCCTGAAAATACACGAGCATGGCGCTTCTATAGCATTGCCGGTTGAAGATACCAAACGGATCGGTAAGGGGGCTGACATTCGGGCTCCCCCCGGGCGCCGCATTGGGCTAGTAATGATATGCAAAGCGGAATTTCACCCTGGAACGGAGTCATATGGAAGCAATTGCGGAAGGTGGACATGCTGCGGGCGGGCTGATCCTGGATCAGGTCATGATTTTTCTGATCGCCGCGGTGTGTGCGGTCATTGTCCTGCATCGCTTGGGATGGAGCCCGGTGGTCGGGTACCTCATTGCCGGCGCGATTATCGGCCCGTTCGGACTCGAACTGGTGGAGGACGACGAGACAATTCACCATCTGGGGGAACTGGGTGTCATTTTCCTGATGTTCACCATCGGACTCGAATTGTCGTTCGAGCGGCTCAAGGCCATGCGCCGCGACGTGTTCGGACTGGGCGGCGCGCAGGTGGTTCTGACTCTGGTGGCCATCGCCGCCTTGACCTTTGTGGTGGTCCGCGACTGGGTTCTGGGTGCCGTGATTGGCGGCGCGTTAGCTCTGTCCTCCACCGCCGTGGTACTGCAGCTTCTGGTGGAACGGGATGAACTGGCCTCACGGATCGGTCGCAAGGCTTTCGCTATCCTGCTGTTCCAGGATCTGGCCGTCGTGCCGCTTCTGCTCATGGTCTCCATTTTGGCTGGTGACACGCCCTCGTTTGGTCTGGTCGCTGCGCTGACGGTGGCTGAAGCACTGGTCGCGATTGCGCTGGTTTTGTTTCTGGGCCGCGTGTTGTTGCGGCCGATTTTCCGGGCGGTCGCGGCAACCCGTAGTTCCGAGGTGTTTACGGCGGCTTCGCTGCTCACCCTGTTTGGTATTGCCATGTTGATGGAGGCGGTGGGTCTGTCCATGGCGCTGGGGGCGTTTCTGGCGGGATTGCTGCTCGCGGAAACCGAGTATCGTCAGCAGATCGAAATGGACATTCAGCCCTATAAGGGGCTGCTTCTTGCCCTGTTCTTCATTACCGTCGGGATGGGGCTCGACTGGCGTTTCGTGCTCGATAATTTGGTTGGTGTCGGTCTGATCCTGGTTTCTGTGATCGTGCTCAAGGCGGTTCTTATCGCCGTTGTCAGCCGCGCCTTCTTGCTAAACTGGGGTGAAGGTGTGCGGCTTGGAATCACCCTGGCTCAGACCGGCGAGTTCGCATTCGTGATCTTGGGGCTGGCGGTGCAGCTTGATCTGATCCACAGCGACCTTGCCCAGCTGCTGTTTGTCGCGACCGGCGTTTCCATTGCCTTAACCCCGGCATTCATGGCCTTGGGCGGCCCCATAGAACGAATGATCTGCGGCCGTCTGATCGAGGCCGAGGCGACGACGCTCGAAGAAACGGCCGAGGGTCTTGAGGGCCATGTGATCGTCGCAGGGTTCGGGCGGGTCGGCCGGGCGGTTTGCCGCTTGTTGCGTCGTCACAAGGTGCCGTTTGTGGCGCTTGATCTAGACCCGCACAAGGTCGGGGAAGCGTTCAGCCGGGGCTTGCCAGTGTTTTTCGGCAATGCCAGCCGCGCCGACATTTTGAAGAGCGCCGGGCTCGATCGGGCCACAGCGGTGGTTGTGACCCTTGACCAGCCGGCGGCGGTGGCCCGCGCGGTTGAGGCGATTCGCCAGATCAACAGCGATGTCTCGGTTTTCGTGCGGGCCCGGGACGTCGCCCATGGCAAGCAGTTGGAGCGTCTGGGTGCGACGGAATCAGTGGCCGAGGCCATCGAGGGCAGTCTGCAGCTTGCCGGGCGCGTGCTGGAAGCCCTTGGTACGCCGGCCGAGGTGGTGAACCAGACGATTGCCGAATTTCGAGCCGACGATTACGCTGCACTGGAGTCCGAGCCCGGCGCCACCGGCGGGTGACGTGTTCTAGCCCGCGGGGCGCATGTTGGAAGCTGACACCTTGCGAACGTTGACCGGGATTGCGCTCATCACCGGGATGCCGGTGTGGGGATCGAAATCCTGATCGGTGGAGGTT
>RFJA01000301.1 GCA_003695065.1 Alphaproteobacteria bacterium | reverse complement strand
GCATGAAATAGTAGTCGAGATCACAGATGACGTATTCCGGGAACTGATTGAAGAGACGGTTAGTTTGCCGCATACCGACGATGCCTTCGGGTGGATTCTGGGAATTCATCGGATTGCGCTTGAAAAATTCAGCGCCAATCCCGGTATCCTCGCATGCATGTTCGGTCTGGCTGGTGAGTATCAGGAGTTTGGTGACGTTTGGAAAGCCAATGCGCACGAATGGAACGTGAATGTCGGGCGATTTCTGGAGCGCACAGCCGGGTTCTCCAAGACACAGGCCAAAAGCATGGCGTATGTGTTGGGCGCAATGACCGAGGGCGTGATCTATCAATCTCTTGTGCGTGGAACGGAAGACCTGGTGAAGATCGGCAAAACGCCGGAGGAAATCGCCGAGGTTATTTCGGTAATGTGGTACCGCGCTATCTTTTTAAGTGCCCCGCCGTCGGAAAAGCTCCGATCAGCGGGAAAACACTTCGTGGCATCCGGCTGAAACGACCTTCTCTCCAATATATGCTGTGTACAAGATCATGACGGACCCGGTCCCCGGCATTTTTGTCAATGAGCGGCGCCTTTGGGACAGTCTGATGACAATGGGCGAAATTGGCGCCCTGCCCCATGGAGGCTGTCGCCGCTTAGCCCTTAGCCCGGAAGACAAGGCGGGTCGGGATTTGTTCGTTCGGTGGTGCCGTGAAGCGGGCTGCGAGATCACGATTGACGCCATTGGCAACATCTATGCCCGCCGACCGGGTCGCAATCCATCTTTGCCCGCAGCGGCAACCGGCAGCCACCTCGATACGCAACCCCATGGCGGAAAATTTGACGGCATTTACGGTGTGCTGGCAGGTCTGGAAGTTGTGCGGACTCTGAATGATCACCAGATCGAAACCGAAGCGCCCATCGATGTGATCGTCTGGACCAATGAGGAAGCTGCCCGCTTTTCTCCACCTTTGACGGGTTCTGGCGTTTACTCGGGTCGTTATCGTTTGGATGAGGCCCAGGCCCAGCCAACCGAGAATGGCAAGACGGTTCGCGATGACCTGATTGCGATCGGCTATTTGGGGTCGGATATTCCGGGAGACCGGAAATTCAAATGCTTTATCGAAGCCCATATCGAACAGGGACCGATCCTGGAAGCGGAGAACTGTCAGATTGGCATTGTAACCCAGATTCAGGGCATCAGGTGGTATGATGTGACGGTCACAGGACAGGATGGCCATGCGGGTACGGTGCCACTGACCCTGCGAAAAGACGCTTTGCATGCTGCCGCGGAAATATTGATCGCGTTGCGCGAAATGGGGCTTTCCATTGACGATGATATCCGTTTGACCGTGGGACGGCTCGATGTGATACCAAACTCGGGCTCAACGATCCCCGGCACCGTCAATTTCACCATCGATCTGCGCCACCCCAGTGAGGATTGCCTTGTAGAGGTGGAAGACCGGATCCGTCAAATCATCGAGGCTGTTGCGACCCGGCTGGGCGTCCAGGCCAGCTTGTCGCCGGTTATGTCCGTACCACCTGTCCTGTTCGACCCCGATATCGTGAACACAGTGCGGCGTTGCACACAGGAGCTTGGGTATTCCCATCGCGATATGCTGAGCGGGGCCGGCCATGATGCCATGAACATAGCCACATGCACTCCGACCGGGATGATTTTCATCCCCTGCCGTGAGGGCGTCAGTCACAACGAAGCAGAATACGCTTCCCCGTCTGCTGTGGCCCGCGGTGCCAATGTTTTACTGAGGACCCTTCTTGCCAGCACATAGGTCCGGCAAAAGCATTTTCACCCAACCCAAGGCACTCCGCAAACGATCTGCCGCCATCGGGCATTTGTGGATATTCTTTCGGGTTTTTTCGTTTCGTTACGTTGGGAACGAATAGAACGCAACTTGTCGTTGGTTTTTGGTGGTTTATGAAATCACCGCACCTCCATCCCTAAGGCGATGCCATGGGCCGGCGGTTACGTGGCCGCATTTATCAAAACCGGAAGGGGATGGACAAGGTGAATCGGCAACCAGTGATGTCGTCTTATTCGGCGAGCGTATTTTGTGTGTTGAACGCCAGCGGTAACGGAGACCGGTTTAAGATATTATCGCTAACCAGACGAGCGGAAATGTGATCTGCAAAACGGTAGTTTGAGCCGACCGTATGGTGGTGGGCTACTCGGGCACGGTTCGACCGGCAACAAAGCCCCGTTGAGGCTGGTTCGCGCCGCGGAGTAGGTCTTCCAACCCCTGGGCATGATATGCGGATTTTCTCGTTCCGGATGGCTCAAACATGGGCCAGTTTCATTGGCGCTCAGCTGGTCATGGGTCGCGGCATTTTGCGTCGGCAGGGGGTTGGCGTGTCTCAACAACAGCCTAAAACGGGTCATGGACCTATCTCAATTAAGCCCCTATGATCCGAGACCACGAACAAGAGACCAGCTTGGATACCAACAAATTCTCTGGATGCCGCTGGACTTTCTCGGAGATCCTCGAACAAATATTGCTGCCATCATTCTGAGCTAGAAAGATTCTTTGATTTTTCTCGAATGTATCCGGAAGTTGTTTTGGTGCCCGGGGTGGGACTCGAACCCACACGAGGTTGCCCTCACCAGATTTTGAGTCTGGCGCGTCTACCAGTTCCGCCACCCGGGCCGGGGGGAAGAATTGCGTGCATGATAGCCACCGCGTCCCTCGCGTCAACAGAATTGCTTGACCCGCGCGAATCCCTTTCCCTTAATAACGCGGCTCGCGTTTGGGCGGCATCAAGAAAAGGGCGTTTTCGTGTTTCAGAAACTGTTCGACCGCACCCTGGCGCTTGCCGGGCATCGCCATGCGCTGCCCTCGCTGGCGGTGGTTGCCTTCATCGAAAGTTCGATATTCCCGGTGCCGCCGCATCTGATGCTGGCGCCCATGGTGCTGGCGCGGCCAGAGCGGGCCTGGCGCATCGCCGCCGTGTGCACTCTCGCTTCGGTGCTGGGGGGGCTGTTCGGTTATGCCATTGGCTACTTTCTGTTTGATGTGGCGGGCGAGCCGATCATCGCGGCCTATGGCTTCGAGGAGCAGTTTGCCCGCTTTCGGGCAGGGTACAATGAGTGGGGGGCGTGGATCGTTGCCCTGTTCGGTGCGACACCGTTTCCCTACAAGGTGATTACCATCGCGAGCGGCGTGACCCAGCTCAATCTTGTCACCTTCACACTGGCCAGCCTGGCCTCCCGCGGGTTCACCTTTTTTCTGATCGCCGCGCTTCTCAAATATTTTGGCCCGCCCATGCAGGCCTTTATCGAAAAGCGTTTGGGCCTCATGATAACCATTGTCTTCCTGGCTGTGATCGGCGGCGTCGTGGCACTCAAATATCTGTAAGGCACCCATTATCTGTAAGGCAGCCATGTCCAGAATTCTGAACAGACAAGCCCCCATCCTGCTGGCGCTTTGTGCGGTGTCCATGCTGGGAGCGGCCTATGTGTTCCAGTACTGGGGCGGATTGGCGCCCTGCGAGCTTTGCTGGTGGCAGCGCTACGTCTATATGGCGGCGATCCCGGTTGCGCTGGCGGCCTTTGCACTGGATGGACCCGGTGGCGGGCTCCATGCCGGCCTCCTGCTCGGCCTGTTGGCGCTGGTCTTCGCCGGGAGCGCGGGCCTTGCGGGCTATCATGTGGGGGTGGAACAGGGCTGGTGGGAAGGACCCGCGGCCTGTTCGGCCTTCGCTCTTGAGGGCAGCCTTGAGGATATGGTCAGCAAGCTGATTGCGGCACCGGTGGTCCGCTGTGACGAAGTGGCCTGGAGCCTTTTCGGCGTTTCCATGGCGGGATACAATGCGATTATTTCCATTTCCCTTGCCGGTGTTTCCGGCTGGGCCGCGCTAAACCGGTTGAAGGCAAACCATGACTGATCCCAAATCCAAACCGCCCAAACAGACCGGCGAGGACCGCTTGCCCGGTGACCTGGAGCCCGAAGCCCTGGTTGAGCGCATGATCCGGGTCGACCACGCCGGCGAATATGGCGCGGCGCGAATCTATCGCGGCCAACTGGACGTGCTGGGGGAACGCCATCCCCTTTCCCCGACGATCCGCCGGATGGAGGAACAGGAGCAGGCCCATCTCGACGCCTTCGACCGTCTGATTGCCGAACGCGGCGTGCGGCCCACTGCGCTTGCGCCGATCTGGCATGTTGCCGGTTATATGCTGGGCGCCGCCACGGCCCTGATGGGGCCGAGGGCGGCCATGGCCTGCACCGCTGCGGTGGAAGAAGCCATCGACGAGCATTACGCCCGGCAGATCGAAGCCCTGGGCGAGGATGAGGCAGAGCTCAGATCCACCAT
>RFJA01000300.1 GCA_003695065.1 Alphaproteobacteria bacterium | reverse complement strand
GGGACGAGAGAGATGATGGAGGGAAAGCGATGGTGCAATCAGCCCATGTGGACACCTTTGCCCGGGACAATCTTCCACCGCGGGACCAGTGGCCGGAGCTAAGGTTTGACCTGCCCGAACTGCAATATCCGGAGCGCCTCAACGCCGCCGATGTGCTGATCGAGGGCGCGCGGCGCGCCGGTCTCGGCTCCAAAACTGCGGTGATCGCCGCTGACTACCGCTGGACTTATGATGCGCTGGCGGCCGCGGTCAACCGGATTGCGCATGTTCTGGTGGATGACCTCGGCATCGTCCCCGGCAACCGGGTCCTGATACGCGGTCCCAACAACGCCATGTACATGGCGATCTGGCTGGCGGTTCTGAAGGCAGGTGCCGTGGCAGTGGCCACCATGCCATTGCTGCGCGCGCCGGAACTGAGGAAATACATTGCCAAGGCCAGGGTAGGGGTTGCGCTGTGCGACCATCGGTTGCGGGACGAACTGGACAAGGCGCAGGCCGACTGTCCCGACCTGAAACGCATCGTCAGCTACGGCAATGGCGAGCTCGAGCGGCTGATGGAGGGCAAGCCCGAAGACTTCGCAGCCGTGGACACGGCGGCCGAGGACGTGGCGCTCCTGGGTTTTACCTCCGGCACCACAGGCCAGCCCAAGGCGACCATGCATTTCCATCGGGACGTGCTCGCCATGTCCGACACGGCCGCGCGCTACGTGATCAAGCCCGAGCCCGACGAAGTCTTCACCGGCTCGCCGCCGTTCGCCTTTACCTTTGGTCTGGGTGCCCTATTGGTGTTTCCCATGCGCTTTCATTGCACCACCGTGTTGCTGGAGCAGCCCTCGCCGGAGGCTATCCTTGATGCCATCGAAGCCGGGGCAACCACGCTCTTTACGGCACCGACCATGTACCGCGTTCTGATGAGCAAATTTGCCGGGCGCGATATCTCCAATCTGCGCAAATGTGTTTCTGCCGGTGAGCATTTGCCAAAGGCGACCTGGGAAGATTGGTACCGGCAGACCGGAATCAGGATCATTGACGGCCTCGGTGCTACCGAGATGATCCACATCTTTATTTCCGCTGCGGGCGACGATATCCGCCCGGGCGCCACCGGAAAGGCCGTACCGGGCTATGAGGCTTGTGTACTGGACGAGAATTATCAGCCTTTGCCGCCCGGCTCCACCGGCTACCTGGCCGTGCGCGGCCCCACCGGATGCCGCTATCTGGCTGACGAGCGCCAGAAACACTATGTGGTAAACGGCTGGAACGTGACCGGCGATACCTATCGCATGGACGAGGATGGCTATTTCTGGTTCGTGGCGCGGGCCGACGACATGATTATCTCGTCCGGCTACAACATTGCCGGACCCGAGGTGGAAGAGGCCCTGTTGCGGCATTCGGCGGTGCAGGAATGCGCTGTGGTGGGCGCTCCCGATCCGGAGCGCGGGCAAGTGGTCAAGGCGTTCGTGGTGTTGAAGCCCGGTGTCAATCCGGGCGAGGCCTTGGCCAAGGAGCTGCAAGACTTCGTCAAGGCGGAGATTGCACCATACAAATATCCCCGGGCCATCGAATTCGTGGATGCGCTGCCCAAGACACCCACTGGCAAGATTCAGCGCTTCAAGCTGAAGGAACGCGAAAAAGAGCACGCCGCTACCGCAAGTTGAATGACAAGGAAAAAGGGAAAACGGATATGGAATTTCTGAACCCGCCGGACTGGCCGCGTCCCAAGGGCTACTCCAACGGTATTGCCGCCCGCGGACGGCTGGTGTTTACCGCCGGAGTCGTTGGCTGGAACAAGGATGAGGTGTTTGAGCACGCCGACATGGTCGGCCAGTTCCGCCAGGCGCTGGAAAATATCGTGGCCATACTGGCCGAGGGCGGCGCCCGGCCCGAGCATGTTGTCCGCATGACCTGGTACATCACGGACAAGCGGGAATATCTGGATAATGCCCGCGAGATCGGGCGCATCTATCGCAAGATCATGGGCAAACACTTCCCCGTCATGGCCGTGGTCCAGGTCACCGCGCTGATGGAAGACGCCGCCAAGGTGGAGATCGAAACCACGGCGGTGGTTCCCGACTGATCAGGGTCCGGACCCTACGTGACCGCGGCGCGTCTGGCAAACTCCGGCCTTTGCCACGCGCCGCTTTCCATCACCTCGCCGATTCGCTCGGCCGCATCCCAGATATCCACATAGCGCTGATACAAGGGCGTGATGGCGAACCGCAAGATGTCGGGGGCGCGAAAGTCACCGACCACACCATGGGCTATGAGCGCCTGCATGACCGGATAGCCGTGCTCGTGGTAGAAGGAGACTTGGCTGCCCCGCGAGTCGTCGCGGGGGCTGGCCAGGCGAAAGCCGTGTGCGGTGCAGCGGGCTTCCACCTGCTCAATAAAGATATTCCCCAGTTCCAGTGACTTGAGGCGTACCGTGGCCATGTCCACCTGATCCCAGACGTCGAGGCTGGCGTCAAGCGCGGAGAGGCCAAGAACAGCCGGGGTGCCCGTCATGTTGCGCACGATTCCCGGCGCGGGCTGATAGTGGTCCGAAAACTCGAACGGGCTTGCATGGCCAAACCAGGCGGTGATCGGCGGGGCGATCTGGTCCTGGTGGCGTTTGGCCACATAGAGGAACGCGGGAGCGCCGGGGCCGCCATTGAGAAACTTGTAGCCACAACCCACCGCGAGGTCGGCATTGGCGCCGTTCAGGTCTACCGGGATGGCGCCTGTCGAGTGGCTGAGGTCCCAGAGGATCAGCGCCCCCTTGGCCTGCACGGCCCGGGTTACCCGCGCCATGTCGAGGACCTCACCGGTCTTGTAGTGAACCTGGGTCAGGAGCACGAGCGCCGTATCCTTGTCCACCGCGTCCAGCAATCTGGTCCGTTCGACCACTTCCAGCGTCACCCGGTCGGGCAGCAGGTCGCGGATCCCTTGCAGCACATAAAGGTCGGTCGGGAAATTGCCCGGTTCGGTAATGATCTTGGAGCGCCCCGGGCGTAACGCCAGCGCCCCCACCACCAGCTTGAAAATGTTGATGGAAGTGGAATCGGTGGCGATGACCTCATCGGCACCGGCGCCCACAAGTTTCGCGATTTTCGCCCCGACACGATAGGGCAGATCGACCCAGTTATCCCGGTTCCAGCCGGTGACCAGATTTTGACCCCATTCCTGCCGTACCGCCCTGTCCATGCGTGCTGCCGTTTCCTTGGGCAGTGCGCCGAGCGAGTTGCCGACCATATAGATCAAGCCCTCGGGCAGGATGAACCGGTCTCTGGCCGGGGCAAGGGGGTCTTTGGCGTCAAGCGCCTCACAATCAGCGCGGTTCAGTGTCATGTCAGGCTCCTCAGAATGGCGCGGACCGGCGCGGCGTCCAGGTCCGCAAGCTTCAGCGGCAGGGCAATGAGCTCGTAGTCGCCCTCGGGTACAGCATCGAGAACAAGGCCTTCAAGGATGGCAAGGCCACAGGCCTTGACCGCCCTGTGGGCATCCATGGTCTTCGACGTCATCGGGTCGAGGGACGGTGTGTCGGTGCCGATCAGCATCCCGCCAGCCTCGGCGATTGCGGTAATCACCTCAGGCGCGATGGCGGTGAAGTGATTGTCCCAGGTACGCGGGGTTATCCTGTAGGTTCGTACCAACAGGCGCTGCACCCCGCCTTCGAGGGCTGCCTCGATATCCGCCACCGTCACTAGCCCGTCCGCCTCGGTCGCGTCCACAACCCGGCAGGGCCCGAGGTAGGGGTCAAGTGGCACG
>RFJA01000299.1 GCA_003695065.1 Alphaproteobacteria bacterium | reverse complement strand
TCGTGGCCCAGTCCGAATGCATGCTAAATCGCCAACGCCGGGAAAAACCGATCGTGAACCGCATGATCAAGGACGGCAAACGGGTCGTGCGCGAGCGCTTCTTCGTCGATAGCGATACCTGTACCGGTGACCATGCCTGCATCCGCCTGTCCGGCTGCCCTTCGCTCACCATCAAGCCCAACCCCAACCCGCTAAAGCTTGATCCCGTGGCTTATGTGGACAATAGCTGCGTAGGATGCGGGCATTGCGGCGAAGTGGCCCACGCGGCTGTCTTGTGTCCGTCGTTCAGCCGGGTCGAGCTGATCTTCAATCCGACCTGGTGGGACCGTTTCACAGCCACCCTGCGCCGCACGATCATTGGCTGGCTGCAAAAACGCGCTGACAAGCGCCGGCCGCGGTTCATCGTCGAAGGCGCCACAGCAGAAGGAGCGAGGGCATGACCGACCGCGTTCGTCCCATTTCCATCGCCGTCGCCGCGCTTGGCGGCCAGGGCGGCGGTGTCCTGGCCCAGTGGATCGTGGATCTCGCCGAGGCCAACGGCTACCTCGCCCAGTCCACCTCGGTCCCCGGCGTGGCCCAGCGCACCGGCGCCACCATCTATTACCTCGAAATCTTCCCCCGGGCAGAGGCCGAACGGGCTGGCAAGGACCCGGTCCTGGCCCTGATGCCCGTATCAGGCGACGTGGATATCGTCATCGCGTCCGAACTGATGGAAGCGGGGCGGGCCATCATGCGCGGCTTCGTGAGCCCCGATCTGACCACCCTTATTGCGTCAAGCCATCGCGTTTACGCCATCGGCGAAAAGGAAGCGATGGGTGATGGCCGGGCCGACGACGCGGAGGTCCGAGAAGCCGCACGCAAGGCGGCCAAGCGACTGGTCCTCTTTGACATGCAGGCCGCCGCGGAAGACACCGGTAGCGTGATCAGCGCCGTTCTGTTTGGTGCGCTGGCCGGATCAGGCGCGCTTCCGTTCCCGCGCGAAGCCTATGAGCAGACTATCCGCGACACCGGCAAGGCGGTGGAGGCCAACCTGGCGGGATTCGCGCGTGGTTTTGAAGGCGCGCAGCGCGAACCCGAGACGGACGTGCCCTCGGCAACACCCGCGCCTGCCCCGCGCCTGTCCGACGCCGAGTTCGCCGCTCGCGTCAACGCTTTGCCCGGCCCGGTGCGCGAGACTGCCGCATATGGCGTCGCCCGCCTCGTCGACTACCAGGACCGGCGGTACGCCGATCTTTATCTCGATCGCCTCGAAGCGCTGGCAGCGAACGCCAGCGGCGCCAACGACCCCGACCATCGTCTGCTCAAGGAGGCGGCGCGCTATCTGGCGCTTTGGATGGGCTTTGAGGACGTGATCCGGGTGGCCGATCTCAAGACCCGGCGCGAACGGATGGAAAAGGTGCGTGAGGAAGTCCGCGCGCGGCCCGACCAATTTTTCTACACGGTGGAATTCTTCCATCCCCGCTATGAAGAGTTTTGCGACACCCTGCCCGCCCCCCTGGGACGGGCGCTGATGAACGCGGACTGGCTGCGCAAACTGACAAAGCCGCTGTTTTCCGAGGGAAGACTGATCCAGACCGCAAAGCTGTCAGGATTTCTGCCGCTCTATTTCCTCTCCAAGCTTCGCCGAATCCGGCGTTCGACCCTGCGGTTCAAGCGGGAAAATGCACAAATCGAGGCCTGGCTGGCCAAGGTCAGTCAACTGGCCCCAGAGAACTATGCACTTGGCGTCGAAGTCGCCCAGCTTCCCCGCCTGATCAAGGGGTACGGCGAGACCCACGAGCGCGGCTTTGACCGCTACCAGCGCATTATGGCCAGGGTGGACGACCTGATGTCCAAAGACGACGGGGCGGAGCGCCTTCGCAATCTTCGTGAGGCAGCGCTGGCCGACGAAGAGGGCCGGACCTTCGCCAAGGCGATTGGAGCCGAGGCGGCCTAGGGACCGAAGGTATCCCCGAGCGTCCAGTTTCAGGCGTATGGATTGGCCCCGCGGCGCGTCAGCAGGCGTAGCGGGACACCGGCCAGCTCGAAATCCTCGCGCAGTTCATTGGCGAGATAGCGCAGATAGCTGGTGGGCAGAGCCTGTGGCCGGTTGACGAAGAAAACGAAGGTCGGCGGACGCGTCTTGATCTGGCTCATATAGCGAATACGCACCCTGCGCCCCTTGTCCGAGGGCGGTGGATGATGCGCCACCACGTCCTCAAGCCACCGGTTGAGAACACTGGTCGAAATGCGGCGGTTCCAGGTTTCGTAGACCTGCTTGACCGCCGGCATCAGCCTTTCCAGACCCGCACCGGTCAGCGCTGAAATGGGTACCACCGGCACGCCGCGAACCTGCGGCAGGGACCGTTCCAGCGCGTCGTAAACGCTCTGGAGAGCCGCTGTTCGATCCGCCACCTGGTCCATCTTGTTGACGGCAATCACCGGGGCGCGCCCTTCACGCACCACCAGATCGGCGATGGAAAGGTCCTGCTTTTCAAAACCCAGCGTCGCATCCACCAGAATCACCACCACATGGGCGAACTGCACGGCGCGCAGCGCATCGGCGACCGAGAGTTTTTCGAGCTTTTCCTGAACCCGGGCTTTGCGGCGCAGTCCAGCCGTATCAAAAAGCCGCACCGCCTGGCCGTTCCATGTCCAGGGGAGCGCAATCGAATCCCGGGTCAGACCCGCCTCGGGCCCGGTAATCTGGCGTTCCTCCCCCAGCAGTCGATTGACCAGTGTGGACTTGCCGGCATTGGGCCGGCCCACGATGGCAATCTGCAGGACCTCGGTCTCGTCCGCATCGGCTGTCTGGTCCGCACCGCCCCCGTCAGGGTCTTCGTCGCCCAGCAGCCCCTTCTCCCGCACAATGGCGTCAATGGCGTCGAACAGTTCGCCCATTCCTTCAGCATGTTCGGCGGACACGGGAATGGGATCGCCAAGGCCCAGACCAAAGGCTTCAAAGAGTCCGGACTCGCTGGCCTTGCCTTCGCACTTGTTGGCCAACAGAACGGTTGGAACGTCTTTCCTGCGCACCCAGTCCGCGAAGTGCCGGTCGAGTGGCGTAACGCCGGCCCGGGCGTCAATCATGAACAGCACCAGGTCAGCCTCATCAAGTGCGGCGTCGGTCTGGCGTCGCATCCGGGCAGACAGCGCCTCTCCCTTGCCTTCTTCCAGCCCCGCCGTATCAATCACCCGAAACGACAAGGGCCCGAGATGCCCCTCGCCTTCGCGCCGGTCCCGGGTAACACCGGGGGTGTCGTCGACCAGCGCCAGACGCTTGCCGACCAGGCGATTGAACAGCGTGGATTTGCCCACATTGGGCCGCCCGATAATGGCAACGGTAAAGGACATGATGCCCTGTCTGTCTTTTGATCTGCTATTTGAGAGCGAGCAATTCGCCGTCGTCGGTCAGAATGTAAAGCACCCCGTCAGCCACCACCGGTGCCAGGAACGCCTTGTCGGAAAGCTTCATGCCACTCAGGATCTCGCCCGTATAGGGCGACACCGACAGGGCGTAGCCGTGCGACGACGTCACCACCAGCCGATCGCCAGCCAGCACTGGTCCGGCCCATTGCAACAGCCCTTTGCGGTCCTCCTGATCCTTGTAGCGCTGGAGCTGGCGTACCCAGCGCACCCGCCCGTTGGCGCGGCCGAGGCAGACGAGCTCGTTTTCCACCGTCAACAGGTAGATGAATTCACCCGCGACCCAAGGCGTCTGAAGGCTCCCGATATTGCGCTCCCAAAGTCGCTCGCCGGTTCGCAGGTCAATGGCCACCATCCGCCCGGCATGGCTGGCGGCGTAGACCCGCCCACGGTCGATTACCGGGTGGCCATCAATGTCGTTGAGACTGGCCAGCGGCGTCATGGCACCGCGGCGGGTCAGGGTATCGGACCAGGTGGCGCGGCCGTTTTCCACCGTAAGCGCGACCAGCTCCCCCGAAGAATAGGCGGCCACGACGGTGCCGCTCGCAACCGCCGGGCTTGCGTTGCCGAGGATTCCAGCGACTTCAACGATCCCGACATGGTCCCACAGGATCTCACCGGTGGCTGCATCGAGGGCGTAGAGCTGATTGTCATAAGTGTGAACGTAAACCTGCCCGTCCGTCACGGTGGGGGCACCCCTGAGCGGTACTGTCAGAAACTCCCGCCAGATCTCGCGCCCGGTTCGGGCGTCGAGTGCCGCGATCACCCCGTAACCGGTGCTGGCGAAGACGACGCCGTCGTCATAGGCCACGCCGCCGCCGAATGAGACCGCACTGGATTCATCCTCCCGCTCTATCTTGTGCTGCCAGAGTTTGTTTCCGTTGGCCGCGTCAATGGCAACCACAACCGCGTCGGTGTCGATCGCAAATACCCTCCCGTCGGCGACCACCGGTCCGGTGATCAGCCATTTGCGATCGGTGCTCCCGTCTCCGATACTGGTCTTCCAGATCTTGCGCGGGTTCGGTCCAAGCGCCACATGCTGCATGGCGTGGCTGGGGTAGCCCCCGGCCTGGGGCCAGTTGTCATAGTCGATCGGCGGCGGCAGAACGACTTCCACGTCCTGGATCCGGGGATCGGGTTCGATCTGACGTTCGAAGGCTAGGAC
>RFJA01000298.1 GCA_003695065.1 Alphaproteobacteria bacterium | reverse complement strand
TCGTCTCGCAATTCTGCTGCAGCTGGGTGGCGCGGGTGTAGATCTCGATTGACTCTTCCAGCGAAACCCGCCCGCCTTCGAGCTTTTGCACGATGCTCTCCAACTCGGCCAGCGCATCTTCAAAGCTCATGTTCCTGATGTCTTCGGGCAAGTCTTCCGCCTGTTCAGCCGCCATTGCGGTTCCTCCACTCCAAGTCGTCAGTGGGTCATCAATGCCCGTACGTGGGCCGCTGCGCAGGCCCCGAGCACGCCAAGGTTATAGCCTCCTTCCAGGACGGATACCACCCGCGCATTACACAACCTGTCGGCAACCGTACACAGTTGCGTGGTCGCCCAGGCAAAGTCGTCGGTTGACAAATTCAACCCGGCCAGAGGGTCCAGGGCGTGACCATCAAATCCGGCCGAAATGAAGATCAATTCGGGACCGAACGCTTCGAGTGCGGGAATGACCCGGCCTTCAAATCCGGACCGGAATACGGTCGATCCGGCCCCGGCGTCAAGAGCAAGGTTGACCACATTTCCCCGTCCCGTCTCGTGCGGCGCTCCGGTCCCCGGATAGAACGGATACTGGTGAAGCGACGCGTAAAACAGCCGATCGTCATGTTCGGCCACGGTCTGGGTGCCGTTGCCGTGGTGCACGTCGAAATCGACCACTGCCGCACGCGCAAGACCGTACCTATGAACAGCGTGCAACGCTCCTACCGCCACATTGTTGAACAGGCAGAAGCCCATGGCCCGGTCCGGCTCCGCATGATGGCCGGGCGGCCGCACGGCGCAAAAGGCATTGCGCACTTCGCCGGCCATCACCGCGTCCACCGCAGCAACCACCGCACCGGCGGCCCGGAGTGCCGCCTCGCCCGAATCCGGGCAGACCACCGTATCAGGGTCTAGCCGTCGGTAACCTTCCGCCGGCATGGACGAAAGAACGCGGCGGACATAGGTTTTCGCATGAACCCGTTCCAGCGCGGCTTTGTCCGCTCGTGGGGCCGCGCGGCGGTCGAGAAGCGCGAATTCTTCAGCCTCCAAGGCCGCCAAAATCACCCGCAAACGATCGACGCATTCGGGATGGCCTGGTCCGGTATCGTGTTTCAGGCAGTCGGGGTGGGTATAAAGAGCCGTGGTCACCGTTCCGGTCCTTCGCGCACAATCCCGGAGGACCGGGCGCTTTCCGTTCGTTTGGCCCGCTCTTCGGCCACCAGTTCCTTCTTGGACAGTTTGCCCACCACGGTTTTGGGCAGGCTATCCCGGAATTCTATTTCCTTGGGCATCTCGTGGCGCGCCAGTCTGGGCTTCAGGAATTCCATCAGTTCGTCCGCGGTCAGACCGTCATGACCCGGCTTGAGCGCGACAAAGGCTTTGGGCACCTCGCCCTTGTACTCATGGGGCACACCAATGACTGTGGCCTCGGCAACCGCCGGATGCTCATACAGCGCCTCCTCGACAATACGCGGGAACACATTGAAGCCGCTGACCAGGATCAGATCCTTTTCGCGATCGACGATGAAGGTATAACCGTCCTCGTCCATGTAACCGAGATCACCGGTCAGCAGAATATCGCCCTTGAGCACCTTTTCGGTTTCGTCCGGACGCTTCCAGTAGCCCTTCATCACCTGAGGCCCACGCACCGCCAGCTCGCCGGTCTCGCCAAGCGGCATTTCCCGGTCGGGGTCGTCCTTGTCGAGAATCAGAAGATCGGTGGCCGGCAAGGGCAATCCGATCGAACCCGGTCGATGCTCGCCACTAAGCCTGTTGGCCGTCACAACGGGCGACGTCTCGGTCAAACCGTAGCCTTCCACGACCCGGCAGCCGGCAACACGCTCGAATTCCGCCGCCAGCTCGGCCGGCAAAGGTGCCCCGCCGGACACACAGTGCTTCATCGCGGCAAAAGCCCCTTTGCCAGCTCTTGGATGGTCGAGCAAGGCCCGATACATGGTCGGCACACCCGCCATCATGGTCGCCCCGTACTTTTCGATGATCCGGATTGCCTCGTTGGTCTCATAGCGCGGCATCAACAGAAGCTCGGCAGCGGTGGCAATGCCAAGGTTAAGGACTGCGGTCATGGCGAACACGTGAAAGAATGGCAGCGCCGCAAACACGCGCTCCTTGCCTAGCTCCCAGGCCGACTGCCAGGCCTTGTTCTGCATGACGTTCACGTAAAGGTTGGCGTGGGTCAGCATCGCCCCCTTCGGGACCCCGGTGGTGCCACCGGTGTATTGCAGAACCGCCACGTCCTCCGTCGGGTCGATGGCAACCAGTTCAGGTTCACGCCCGGTTTTCAGAAGATCCCTGAAACGAATGTGGCTTTCGTCCCAATTCACGCGGGCGATGTCCCGCGATTTCAGCAGGGGAAACAGCAGGTTCTTGGGAAATGGCAGGACCTCGGCAAGGCTTCCCACAACCATCCGCTTGAGCCGCGTCTCCCGAAACACCTTTTCCATCTTCGGATACAGCACCTCCAGATCGAGGCTGACCATGATATCGGTCTCCGAATCCTCGACCTGGGCGAGAAGCTCCCGTTCGGAATAGAGCGGGCTGTAGTTGACAATGGTCGCGCCGGCCAACAAAGCCCCGTAGTAAGCGATGGGATATTGCGGGCAATTGGGAAGGTAAAGACCAACCTTCGTCCCGGGCTTGACACCAAGTTCCTGGAACCCGGCCGCCGCCGCCCGGGCCTGTTGCCAGAGCTGGCGATAGGTGGTCCGCCGCCCGAGGAAATTCAGACACGGGTTGTCGGGAAAGTCCCGCGCCGCATCTTCGAGCAAACGCGGCAGCGGCGTCGGTTCGAACTGCATGTCCCATGCCACCCCCTCCGGATAACTTTTCAGCCATGGTCTCTCCGACATCAGCAAACACCTCCCAAGGTTTTCCACTACAGCTTAGAGTCCGGACCCGAACGTGGGAACCGGAGAATTTCACCCCGCAGTACGGGCTCGCCGGACGATCCCGGGTGACGACGGCCAAATCCAAATATTGCTTGCTTTAGAGTAAGAATTTCCGCAACCTGAAATTGGTCCTTGTCACAGGAGACAGTCGTGCGCCGCATTGCAACAACCCTCTCCCTTTTCCTAGCCCTCGCATTCGCCTTTGGTGTTCCCGCGCGAGCCAGCACGGATCACAACGTTTGTTCCTTCTATGCCAAGATTGGCAGAGTCGCGGCCGAGTTCATGCTCCCAAAAACTTTCGGTGAAGTGATGGCTGGCGTCGCCGGCAAGAACCCGGAGCTGATGGCCGGACTGACCGATGTCCTGCTCCGGACCGTCAATGGCGCAGAGGTCGTGAGCATCAGCTCGCTGGCAAAAAGCGACGTTGAGGTGCTCGGCAAGGCGGCGGGGCAAACCGTGTTCAAGCTGTTGTTCTCGGGCCAGGCCACCACAGCGCAAGAAGCCGAGTCCCAAATGCTCGACGCTTGCAAAGCGCTCGGCTATCAAACCATTATTTCCAATCAGAAGGCCGCGGACCAACTGACCAACCAGAACCTTGGACTTCCTTGAGCGAACGGTCGTGATAACACCGGGGAGCAAATGACAGCCTGTTTCATCGTCAATTGAACGTGAGCATCCCCTCAAGGGGCGGCACGAAGAAATCGGCGATCAACGGCGCCGCGGGGTCCACCGCATATTTGTCCAGATCGGTGACACCGGCCGCCGCCAGGACCTCGTCGTCAACACAGAAATTCCCGGTGAACTCACGCGATGGTTTGGTCAGGATTTCATAGGCGGCGTCAGCAACGATTTCCGGCTTGCGGCTGCCCTTGATCGCCTGTTCCCCGCCCAGCAGATTGCGCACCGCAGCGGTGGCGATGGCGGTGCGTGGCCACAGCGCATTGACCGCAATACCGTCCTTTCTGAACTCCTCAGCCATCCCGAGCACGCACATGCTCATGCCGTACTTTGCCATGGTGTAAGCGACATGGGGCGCAAACCACTTGGCGTCCATGTCCAGCGGCGGCGAGAGGTTGAGAATATGCGGGTTTTCCGCCTTTCTCAGATGGGGAATCGCCAGCTTCGAGCAGACAAATGTACCGCGCGTGTTGATCGAATGCATCAGATCATAACGCTTCATGTCGGTATCTTCGGTACGGGTGAGCGAAATGGCACTGGCATTGTTGATCAGAATGTCAAGCCCGCCCCAGGTTTCCACCGTTTTGGCGATGGCCTCGGCCACCGCATCCTCGTTGCGAATATCCACCACCAGCGGCAACGCTTCACCACCGGCGTCGCGAATTTCGTCTGCCGCAGTGTAAATGGTGCCTTCGAGCTTGGGGTGCGGTTTGGCGGTTTTGGCCGCGATGGCGACCCTGGCGCCGTCTCGGGCCGCCCGTTTCGCAATCGCAAGTCCAATGCCGCGGCTCGCCCCGGTGATGAACAGGACCTTTCCCTTCAGTGTGCTCACCCGCTTTCTCCTTCTCTCAAATCAGCCAACCTGTTTTTTTGGGTCGATTGTCTCAGACCAACTGGAAGCGCCGTACTCCACGCTCATCATCCACCGCGACGACCTCTCCCTGCCCCCGCAAATAGTGGAGATGCGCAAGGGCCTCGCCCAGCGCCAGCAAATTCTGTATGCCGTACCCCCTGTCGCCGAACATCTGCATCGAGATCTCGGCCGCCGTAGCCGGCTGCCGACACCAGGCCCTTAGCATGTCGAGCCGTTCATGATGGCGGGCGACGATACCGTCGATCCGGTCATGAAGGCCAATGAACGGTTCATTGTGCGACGGCAGCACCAGAACATCGGCGGGAAGCGCCTTGTACCGCTCCAGCGATGCGAACCACGCCTGGAGCGGGTTGGCTTCGGGCTCCGCCGCAAAAACACTCACGTTGGGGGTAATGCGGGGCAGAATCTGATCGCCACCGATCAGAATGTTGAGCTTGGGGCAAAAAAGTGTTGCCTGCTCTGGCGAATGGCCGCGACCCACCACCACCTGCCAGTCGTGATCGCCGATCCGGATGACTTCCTCGTCGCGAATCGGCCGGAAGGCGGCCGGGGGACGCACCACATCGTCGGCAAAACGCCCGTAGCCCGAGCGCTTGATTGCCTCCAGCGCTGCGTCATCGAAACCGGCGCGGACGAAGAAGTCGAGTATCTCCCACGGCATTTCATCCCAGCTATCAAGCGCGAGTGAACGCCCGACCAGATATTCCAGCCGGGTCATCCACAGCGGCGCGCTGAACCGGGTGGCGAGCCAACCGGCCAGCCCGAAATGATCGGGGTGCATGTGGGTGACAATAATACGCCGCACCGGTCGCCCCTGCATCGGCCCATCGAACACCTCTTCCCACAGGCGGCGCAGTTCCGTAAGCTTGATGCCGGTGTCCACAACCGTCCATCCGTCGCCGTCTTCCAGTAGCCACAGATTGATATGGTCAAGCGCGAACGGCAGCGGCATGCGAATCCAGTGAACGCCATCGGCAATGCGCACCGATTGCGCCGGCGCCGGC
>RFJA01000297.1 GCA_003695065.1 Alphaproteobacteria bacterium | reverse complement strand
TAGCGGCGCCAGGCGGTCCGATCCGGCGCCCCAGGCGTCGCGGTAGCGCCAGCGCGGCGCTGCGGCCTTGCTGGCGGTCACGCCGAGGTTTGTTCTGACCAGAAGACGGTCGCCGGGGTCCTCTCCCGCCCCGAGCACCGGACCCGCGCCGCCCAGCAGAAGACCGAACGCCAGAATCGTCGCGCGGAGCGCAAGCCCGCCGCAGCGTTGGGACAAGCAAAGGGCCTGGGTGTCGGTGCCCGCGTCTGTAGTCCGCTCGTGTGCGCGCGGCGGATGGCCGATGTTGCCGTAAGAAAAAAGAGCCGTTTCCATTGTCTAGCTCCCTCATTCCTTGTCGCTCTCAACCCGACACATCCTCTTCGAGATGCGGATCAGGAGCTCCGACCGGGGCTGTCCGGGTCCGTGGCAGTGCCCCGGGGTTCTGCCCCATGGCAATCGAGTCTGAACCCAGCCCATTAACGGCTTGTTAAGAAATGAAGACGGTTTTTAACGAATTTTCACAAAGAACCGCGAAAAACCGGGCTTTATTGAAGGCGAAATCGTTAACGCTTTGTTCGTAAACGGCTTTTGGAGACTGTTCCGGAATTGGCGACGGGCACCATAAGGCATTTGCCTTCGCAATTTTTTTTGAGTAGTCTCCGCCCGCGGCCACAGCCCTGGCACCCGTAGCTCAGTTGGATAGAGCGCTGCCCTCCGAAGGCAGAGGTCACAGGTTCGAATCCTGTCGGGTGCGCCATATAAATCAATCGCTTACGGGTTCTTTTTGCGGCGTTGGCCGAGTCTCGTCACAGAATTTCTCACAGAATCGAAATCCGGCGCCGCAGCGGTGTTGCACAGGTGGGGCGTTGCGCATGCAGTCGGGGTGACGATGTGCATATTTCCCCAGTGGTGCGCGACGCCGACGGCCCCCGATATCTTGCAATCTTCCCTAGATCCACGGTCCGCTGCGCCATCTGACCAAGCTTGAGCCTGTATCTGAGTCGCAGTCCCCAGGATTCTGGCGCTGTCGGTATCCTGATATGGGAGGCTCGGCGCTTTTACGTTTTTTGCCTCGGACGGAGCGGGGAGGTTATGGCAACAGCAACACGAGCCTATTGATATCGGCCTCTAGTTGACGTATTCACATAATGTTATAGGTTAAATTCATTTTATATCTGGACGCCCAAGAGATATCGAGGACGTTTCCAATAAAATTCAGAGGTCCGAGCGACTGGAGGCATGGCAAACGGCCATGCTCATGAACTGTATCGTAACCGGGGTGCGGCAACCAATCTGGATATTCGACATGGCAGGGAAGAGAGCCCGCTGGGCCACCAATCTGATGCAGTGGCTGGTGTCCTCAGTGCCCTGGTCAACGCGGGTGTGAATGACCGGTGAACAGTATGCGACAAGTTGTTTTGGCACGGTCTTTGACCAGTAGGCCGTGTGCAGCGGATTTTACCCTGATCGAAAGCGCAATGCCTGAGGTGCGTGCTGGCGAGTTGCTGCTCCGCGTGGTCTATCTGTCGCTGGATCCCTATGTTGGATCGATCCTTCGCGGTCGGCATATGGGCGAGGCACCCCCCGAACCGGGCAACGTGATTCCGGGACGTGGACTTGGACAGGTACTGGTCTCGAAAGCACCGGGCTACAGCGCCGGCGATTATGTTCTGGCCGAAACCGGCTGGCGTGACCATGCCGTCGTCAAGGCTGACTGCGTTCGTCGGGTCGGAACCGGCATTGCGCCGTTATCCGCCTATCTCGGTGCTGCCGGTATGCCGGGGTTGACGGCTTATGCGGGATTGCATCATCTGGCGAAGATCCGCGGTGGGGAAAATGTTCTCATCTCCTCCGCTGCCGGTGCAGTGGGCGGGACTGCGGGCCAGATCGCGAAGATTCTGGGGGCTTCGCGCGTCATCGGGCTTGCGGGATCGGACAAGAAATGCTCGCTGACGGTGCAAAACTATGGTTTCGATGACTGCATCAACTATCGAACCCCGGACTGGCAAGACAAGTTGCGCGCCGCGTTTCCCCAAGGCATCGACGTTTATTTCGACAATGTCGGAGGCGAGCTGTTAATGGCAGCGCTGACCAATCTCGCCCATTACGGGCGAATCGTACTCTGCGGCCTTGCCTCGCAGTATCACGCGGAAGAACGCCCGGCCGGCCCAAACCCCGGGCTCTACATCGCCAAACGGGCTCAGCTTTTCGGGTTGGTTGTCTACGACTTCGAAAAGGAGCAGGATGCGTATTCGGAAATGGCGGGTGAATGGATCAGGCAGCGTCAGCTCGTTGTCATGGAGGACCGGGTCGACGGGCTAGAGAACGCCCCACACCATTTCGAGAAGCTGATGCGCGGCGAGAATCTGGGGAAGGCGATCGTGGTCGTCGGTCCCGAGGCACAATGATAGCGTGTCCCGTGATGAACCGCTCGAAGGCCCCGGAGGCGGTTTGAAGGGGTGCCGGACCGCTTGTCAGAATGATTGCAGTCGCCACCCTGACGACGCACCTGTCATCGTGAGCCCACAACGACGACCGGTTCAAGGGCCTTGCGTGGTCGAAGGCAGCCCTTCAAGGAGAAATACATCGAAGGTTCCCCAGTTGTTCTCGATTCGGGCCTGCCTCAGTGGTGCATATTCCTCGCTTGTCCAGAAGGTTCGCGCTGCGGCCATTGATGGCCATCGGCTGATGACATAGGACTCGAACGCACCCTCCCCTTCAAGGACCTCGTGATTGCGGCCGACGGCGAGATATTCCCCACCATACTTTTCATAGATTGGGGCCAGTTTCGCCACGTAGCCTTTGGCAAAGGCTTCTCTGTCATGCACCTTGCCCAATACGACGAGATAAGCGGGCCGCGCCGAGGACTGGGCGAAACCGTCGAACGTGATGAAAGCGATTCCGCCAACCAAAAATCCGGCGATGGCCCCGATCAAGGTTGAACCCAGCATACGCATGTCAGTTTTCCTCAGCCTGTTTAGGGTCTGGACCCTACGGTCCGTGTTCAACGAAGAACAGATGGCCTTCAGTCAGGATCCGCCTCCCGCCTGGGGTCCCTGATGAGTTTGTTGAGCTCGACCGTATGACCGTCCGGATCGATGAGCATGGACACCATGACCTCGATGTCTCCGGCAGCAGACGGGTATCGCCTGAGCGTTGGTGTGCTGACGACCTTCACACCCTCGACCGCGGCGGCCTTTGGAAAGATTTCCTCAAGGTTGCGCGCGTTGAAAAGAAGAACGATGTCACCTGGCGTAAAATCTGCCGGCGCGGGGGCGGCGCGGTCATGCTCTGTCTGGTCGAGAAACTGCCAAAGACCCAGCATGCCGATGTAATCGTTGTTGGCTTTCAGAAGAACCAGGCGCGAGCGGTTGACGCCGTCGGATCCCGCGCGCTGCAGCCTTGGAGACGACAGCTCCTGATCGTACTCAACAGTCATCCCAAGTGCGTCGCGATAGAACGCCAATGAACGTTCGATGTCCCGGACAATGAGTGTTGTACGCCGCAGATCCAGAGGATTTCCCTGGTCCGTCTGATGTTCGCCCGCGAGCGGAACGAGTGGCATAAGGATAATAAAGCACGCAAAAAGGATGCGAATCATCGGTTTCTCCAAAAAATCATTCCTTGCGAACAAAGATGTACCCGGCATCGGCCGGCCCCCAAACCTGCCTTCCGTCGCTGGCGAAACCGCGATCCCAGTTTGCATAGGTGCCATCGACAACGACGCTCAGACTCACAGCGTAGGCGGCGGCTTTATAGTCATTCGGGCATTTGCCCGACTCGCTGTACCAGAATTTCTCGGCGACCCGGCGAGCCACCATTACACACTCGCTCGGACGAAGATCCCCGGGCGACATATCGATCAACGGGGCCGGGTGGCGCCATGCCCCCAGTGCGGATGCGGGGTTCTCTAGCTTGAATACCCGTCGCTCGACCGTGTTCGGCCCCGTTTCAACGAGCTGAATGACGCGTGCAAAATAAGGGCGATCCTTTCGTGTGGGATCGATCGCCGAGGGGGTGTCGCCAAGATAAGCCTGCTCCTGATAGAGCCAGACGCCATCCTGCCGTTCGGGCCATATACGGACGATTTCCGCTTCTGCAACACCATAGCGAGGATCGCGGCGGGCTTGCGCGATGGTGGTAAAGGAACCGACCGATAGCGTGGCCAGTTCTTCGGCGAGCATACTTTCGCCACTATGGGCGGGCAGACCGCTAGCCCACACCACGCCAATCGCCATGACCAGACTTTTCATGAAAGCCGATCGGGTCACAAGGGGGGCCGGGGGCATGCTGCAGCCAATCCGTGTCATGGATCCGACCTTGGGGGTTCTACCTTGAACAGTGACTCGGGCAGCGCGGCATTCAGCTCAAAATCCGTCCAGATGACCTCGTTCTGCTTGACGCCGTTATAGAAGAGGCGGACACGCCCCGGCTGCACCCAGTCAACGCCCGGCCTGGTGAAAAAATGCGAGTAGCGCCGCTCGTGCCAGCCACGCGGTGTATCAAAGCCGACGTAAAGCACCTGGTATGTCTCTTGATCAATGCCGAAACGGGTGACGCTCGCGCTGGGATCGACGAGTTCAATCATGTAGACGGGCCTGCCGTCGACCAGATCGTCTGGCAGGCGCTTTTGCGACCATCCTTCGTCGAGCGCGTGTCGAATGGCGCCGAATCCAAAGTTCGATGCCCACTGCGCGTTAGCCGCCGGATCTGCGATCGGCCCGTTCATGTCATAGGTGGTTTTGCCATCAAAGGCGATGAGAAAGACGCGTTTTCCTTCCCGGAAGGCCTCGATGCGCACCTTCCCATCCGCGGCGTGCGCCGCATCCTTTTTCCAGTCGTAAACCCGGAGCATGGTGTAGGCATCATAGAGAACGGGCGCCCCGTCCCGGTACATGACGGCGTAGCCATCCATGCGCAGCGTCTTTGGCCGCCGCCAGCTTTCGCCGCCCGCAGCGGCATAGGTTTCGCGGATAATGTCGGCTGCGCTCAAGGCCGGATTGGCCGGGTAAAGACCCGGGAAGGTGTTTTCGGCCCGTAGCGGCGACGTCAGCAGAATCGCGACGGCCACCATCATGCACCGCGCGATCATCGGGAAGGTTCCTCGATGATATAGACGGCGCAGTCGGCCAGAGGTTCACGGGCTTTTTTGAGCGCCGCATATTCAGGCGAATTCCAGAAGCGTTCAATAGCGGTTCGGTCGGGCCACTCGGAGATTACAGCGCTGGCGCCATCGAAATGATCCCCCTCTAGCGCCACCACCCCGGGCGCACGGGTGAGGTAGCGCCCGCCATGGCGCTCGACCAACGCCGCAGCCTGGCGGGCATAGTTTTCGAGAAACGCCGTGCGATCCTTGATCCGCGCGAATACCACCATGTACGCCGTCATGAGTCCGTCCTGTTCGCCTGATTACCTGCCGAAGCAGCTATGGGGGCCGCGGCAATGTCTTGCGCACCCAGGGGTGCCGGGAAGGTTCTGTATCGACCCAGGGCGAGCAGCGGCAGGGTCGCTATAAAGAGAATGACGGCCGCCTCGATCAGCGTTTGATCCCATCCGTTGGCATCGGCACGGTTGTTCATGATCGCCGGGCCGAACCCGGCCCCAACCGCAAAAAATCCGTAGAGTGCACCATAGATCGCGGAGTAGCGGCGCATGCCGAAGTAGCGTGAGCAAAGATAGGCCATAAAATCGTATTCGACGCCCGCCCCGAAACCGATCATCAGGATCGCGATTGTTGCTACGCCGGGCGAAACCTCGCCGGTCAGCAGGTAGAGAGCGAAGGCCGGCGAGGCCAGGAACAGGAACGCCACACCGGGAGCCCAGAAGCGATCAATGAGAAAACCGCCGATCAGTCGTCCGCCCAGAACGGCAAGCCCGGTCAGGGTCGCCAATGATACCGCAGCATTGACCGGATAGCCCTTGAAGGCCAATAACGGGACCAGGCTGGGAATGATGGCGCCCAGCGAATAGGAAATTGGCACAAAAACGATCGCAAGGAGACAGAAGCGCCATGTGCGCAGCGCTTCGCCAAGGGTAAGGCCCGGGAGCTCGACCGGGCCACCATGAGTCCGGGGCACCGGCGGGTGCTTTTTGATATCGAACAACATCACCGCCAGCGGTGCAGCCAGCACGAACACCATGAAGACGAGGGCCATGGCATATTCAAGACGCAGCCCCCGTGTCTCGATTTGTGGCCAGATGAATGAGAAGGCAAACCAGACGAATGCAGCCGTTCCGGCCAGTGCGAAAGAGAGCACCGGTGTTTTGTGTCTGACGAGTTTCGACTCCGGCGCCGGTGTATCCCCGACATCGCGAAGCGAGAGAAGCGCGATCGGCAATGCGATCAGTATCGGCAGGGCACCCAGCGCGATATATGCGCCGCGCCAGCCGACCCAGTCGACCATGAACTGGGCATAGGATTTTGCAAGCGCCCCGAATACCCCCGTTGCGATGAGCGCCAGACCCAGCGCAAGACCGCGATTGTTCTCGAACCAGGTGTTTATTGGCCGGGTAAAGGTGATCGGCAAGGTCCCGGCTCCGCCAACAGCGAGCATGAGCCAGAGGATGAGGTAGAGGACGCGGTCGCCCGTGTTGAGCGACAGTGCCATCATCGAGAGACCAAAAGTCAGGATCGACGTCAGAGCCACCCGGCGCGCCCCGAAACGTTCACTCAACAGGCCGATGACCGGCGACATCAGGAAGGCGCCAATGGTGTAGATTGCCAGCGCCGAATAAACGTCCCCCCGTGACCAGTTAAATTCCTGGGACAGAGGTCCTACCATCACATCGATGGTATAAAAGGGAAGTGGCGATAGGCCGAGGCCGATCCCGATGGCCGCGGACACCACAACCGGCCAGCCCCTTTTGAATTCGCCGACCTGTAAATCTGACATACCGAACTCCGGTCGCGATTTGCATATACATATTATTGATATATCATTACGGCATTGACGTAAACCCGGAGAATGTCATGGAGCCATTAATATCATCACCAGACAACAAGGTTCAGCGGACCTTCACCCGCCGTCACTTCCTCACGGCGGCCGGCGCGCTGGCTCTGTCCGGTTGCGGCGGACCCTGGCTTCGTCGCCGCAAGACCGCTGATGTCGTGATCGTGGGAGCCGGGCTTGCAGGGCTCTACGCTGCCATGTTGCTCCAGGACGCCGGCTTCAACGTGGTCGTTTTCGAGGCATCGCACCGGGTCGGCGGCCGTCTCTACACTCTCGACGATTTGCCGGGCCAACCGGAGGCCGGCGGCACGCAAGTGGGGCGCTCTTACGCGCGGCTTAGATACATCGCCGAAAGGTTGAACGTCAGCGTCATCGACTCGCCCCGAAGCGAAGGCGGGAGAGATCGTCTCATCTGTCTCGGCGGTGCACGCATCCCGCAAAGTGAATGGCAGGGGGCGCCCCACAATCCCTTTCCCGACAGGTTCCGTCCGGCGCCGCCGGACTCGGCGCTGTTCGCGGCAGCGCGGGCAAGTGGAAATCCGTTCCGCTCACCGGGTGACTGGCGTGAAGCGCAGGCCGCCCGTTTCGACCGCTCCGCTGCTGACTTTCTCGCTTCCGTAGGATTTGACGTGCAGGCGCGCCAGCTTGTTGACGTGGCGCTGAACGGAAACACGCTTGAAACCTACTCCATGCTCAACGTCTGGCGCACGATGCAGCTCTATACCGCAGACGCTGCGCTCGGGCCTGCAGGCAGAATCCAGGGTGGATCTCAGAGATTGCCTGAAGCCATGGCGGCGGCACTCGGCGACGGGGTCAGGACCGGGGTGCGCGTAACCCGGGTTGAGCAGGAGGGTGATAGCGTCATCATCCGCACCCATCGCGACGTGTTTGTGGCCGATCACTGCATACTTGCGGTGCCGTTTCCCGCGGTGCGGACCATTCACCTGGCTCCTTCGCCCCGCGGTCCGCAAATGTCCGCCATTGCGGGTCTGCCGTACACGCAGATCGTTCTGCTTTTTCTGGAGCCCAAGCGGCCGTTCTGGGACCGGGACGGTCTGCCGCCGGATATGTGGACGGACGGGCCGCTGGAACGGATTTTCGCAACCCGTAATCGACGCACCGGCGAAATCGTTGGTCTTCTCGCCTGGATCAACGGTGAGCCGGCGCGTGCCCTAGGGGCGCGCAGTGACGAGATGCTGGAAACGCTTGCGCAGACTGAATTGCGCCGGCTGCGCCCGGCAAGCGAGGGGGCCGTTCGCCTCAGAAAGGCGGTGCGCTGGACCGATGGCGCAAGTTACGCCGGTGGCGCCTACATGCACTGGGCCCCGGGTCAGGCGGGCAAATGGGCCAGTCGCATGGGGGCGCCCATGGGGCGGGTCGTTTTCGCGGGCGAGCATCTGTCCCATCGATACACCGGCATGGAAGGCGCAATGGAATCCGGAGAAGCAGCGGCCGGCGCGATCATTGCGCAAAGCTTGTGATCCAGGTCATTCGTCGAGCAGCCGATCAGGCGCATGGCTGCAGCTCGCCTGAATCCAGCGAAGGTTCAAGCCGATGCGTTCGGCATCATATTCCGTCCAGGCGTAGGAGACGGCCCGGCGGCTTGCGCCTTCTTCCACATAAAGGGTCAGCGACGGTCGGCGGGAGCCGGAAGGCCATTCAACCCGCCGCAGGCGGAGGCGGATCTGGCGTGGCGGGTCCTCGTCCGTATTCAGGGCCAGAACGCCTCCCTGGTCGTGAATCCATCCGCCCCGGCGGAAGTCCCAGTCGTTCAGACCTTCTCCGGAGTCGCCGTGACGGGCACCGCGCAAGACCGCTGTCCAGCATTCGAACGGCCTGACTTTCCGTAGCCTGAGGGCCTCGGGGTCGTCTTCCGGACCTGCCTTCAGGCTGTCGCGCGATGGTGTGAGGTGGATTTCCGATGGCGTCAGGAGGGATTCCCAATAAACCGCCTTGCCTTCCTGCTCGCCGTGCTGCGAGCATGAACCACTGGCGGCCACCCGGATGTACCGGTTTTCTTCATACCGCCACACGGTTTCGCAGCCCTTCCCGGTACGTAATGTGTCCAATCCCTCTTTGCCGGACGTAATCAACGCATTTTCGATGTCTGTGAATTGCTCGGCCCTCCCGAGGGGG
>RFJA01000296.1 GCA_003695065.1 Alphaproteobacteria bacterium | reverse complement strand
CCGGCCGCACCGACTATGGCCGACATGACCCAGTCGGCGGGTCGGGCCGCCGCCTCGGCCACCGCGGCGGTCCCTGCAGCAACCTCGGTCTCGGTCCCCGCAAGCGCGTCCTTCAGGTCACGGTACCGGCTTTCATCCCCGATCACCGCGAGTTTCGGGCGAAATTCCCGGACCTGCGCAGCAAGCAGCTCAACGTTGCGCCCTGCGGTCAATGCTTCGATCACGAACGCCCCGGCGTTGCGACGCACCAGATCAAGGGTATTGCAGCCGACGGACCCGGTCGACCCCAGAACTGAAACCGTCTTGGGCTTCGCATTCGCCTGACGCAGCGGTTCCGCCATCCCAAACCTTTCTAAGCACCGAACAGATACACGCCAGCGGCCACCACCGGCATCACAAAGACGAAGCCGTCCACACGGTCCATGATACCGCCGTGTCCCGGGATAAGGCTACCGGAGTCCTTGACATGGAACCGTCTTTTGAGCGCCGATTCCAGCAAATCCCCGGCTTGCTCCCAAACCGCAAGAGCACCCGCAACGGCGGCAAGCGGCGACCAAGCATATGGCAAGCCCAATAGCACGCCAAGTGCTGGCGAAACTATTCCTGCAAAGACCACGCCGCCAACCAGACCGGCCCAGGTCTTGTTGGGGCTGAGACGCGGCGCCAGACGCGGCCCACCAACTGTTTTGCCAACCGCGTAGGCGCCAATGTCGGTCGCCCAGACAATGGCCAGTGTCCACAGGCAAAGGGCAAATCCCATCTCGTCCTGCTGGCGCACCCAAAGGAACGCAACGCCAGGGACCAGGGCATAGCATAGCCCTGCCACAGCCCACACCGGCGGGTGTTTGCGCCGTGCCGCCACGACCACCGTGGAGACCACGCCAAGGCCAACTATCAGAACCGCAGGGAGGATTCCCGAACCAAGGGGATACAGAACCAGGAGCAGTGTGACCACCAGAATGACGACCTCGAGCGCAAACAGCGATCGATCCACCTGCCCAAGCGTAATGCTGTTCCATTCATGCAAAATGAACGCACCGGCCAGCGTGACAAAGGCCGCCAGGATCCATCCGCCAAGATAAACCACCAGAACGGCCACCGGAATGAGAACCAGCGCGGACACCGCGCGTACCAAAAACCCGCTGCGAACCGGAATCTGCCGCTCCGCCGAGTCCTTCCCGTCAGCCACTGCGTGCCCCGTATCGCCGCTCCCGGGAGCGGTAGTTGTCGATGGCGGCCAGCAACTTCTCTTTTGTGAAGTCAGGCCAATAATCATCAAGGAAAAGCAACTCGGCATAGGCCGCCTGCCAGAGCAGGAAATTGCTCAGCCGTTGCTCGCCGCTGGTCCGGATGATGATATCGGGATCAGGAAAATCGGCAGTCTGAAGATGGCTGGAAAACAGTTTCTCGTCGACGTCTTCGGGCCGGATCTCGCCGCTGGCCGCCTTTTCGGCGATCGTCCGCGCTGCCTCGACGATCTCGGCGTGCGCCCCGTAACTGAGCGCAAGAATCAGGGTCAACCCCGTATTGTCCCTGGTCTTGGCCTCGGACTCCTCGATCAGGTCGACGATGTCCCGGGGCAGACGGTCGCGCCGTCCGATACAGCGCAGCCGCACGTTGTTCTTGTTCAGACGATTGAGCTCGTTGCGCAGATAATGGCGCAACAGGCCCATGAGATCATCCACCTCGTCGCGCGGACGTTTCCAGTTCTCCGACGAAAAGGCGTACAGCGTCAGGTACTTGATCCCCAGTTCGCCACAGGCGGTCACCGTGGTTCGCACGGCCTCGGCTCCCTTGCGGTGCCCCATGACCCGAGGTAGCCCCCGCTGGCGGGCCCACCGCCCGTTGCCATCCATGATGATGGCCACATGCGTGGGTATGGGCAAAAGCGCGGGGTCCGGTTCCCTGGTCGTCCTCGGGTTCGATGAAAGCATACCTTTCGCCGCCGTTAGACTTGCATGATTTCCCGCTCCTTGGTCTGGAGCAACTCGTCGATCTCCTTGATCGTCCTGTCCGTCAATTCCTGAATTTCATCAGCGTAGAGTTTCAGATCATCCTGACTGATCCGGCCTTCCTTCTCCAGCGCCTTGGCAGTGTCCATCCCATGGCGACGGACATTGCGGACCGCAATCCGCGCTTCTTCCGCATATTTGCCTGCCACCTTGGTCATCTCCCGGCGCCGCTCTTCGGTCAATTCAGGAATCGGAATGCGGAGCGTCGTGCCGTCAATGGCCGGATTGAGTCCGAGGCCCGAATTTCGAATCGCTTTTTCCACGGCCGATACATTGCTCTGGTCCCAGACCTGCACCGTTATCAGACGTGGTTCCGGCGTATTGACGCTGGCAAGCTGATTGAGCGGCATGGATGAACCGTAGGCCTCCACCGTCACCGGATCCAGGAGCGACGTGGATGCCCGCCCGGTGCGAAGGCCGCCGAACTCGTGACGCAATGCTTCGACCGCACCTTTCATGCGCCGTTCAAGGTCGTCAAGATCCAACTCCGTCGTCATCCTGTCATTCCTCACCGTCTATGATTGTAAACCGACCTTCGCCATTAAGCACCCGTGCAAACTCTCCCCGCTCATGGATCGAGAACACCATGATCGGAATATGGTTTTCGCGACAGAGCGATATGGCCGAGGCATCCATAACCTTAAGATCACGTTGTAGAACTTCAAGAAAAGTCAAACGGTCATAGCGTTTGGCATCCGGATCGACCTTGGGATCGGCGGAATAGACGCCGTCCACCTGGGTTCCCTTCATCAGTGCGTCGCAATTCATTTCGGCGGCCCTGAGCGCCGCCGCCGTATCCGTGGTGAAATAGGGATTTCCTGTTCCCGCCGCAAACACCACCACGCGCCCCTTTTCCATATGCCGGATGGCCCGACGACGGATATAGGGTTCGCAGACGGCGGCCATGGGAATTGCCGAGAGAACGCGGGTATCCACGCCGATATTTTCCAGAGCGCTCTGAACAGCGATTGAATTCATCACCGTCGCCAGCATGCCCATGTGATCGGCTGAAGAGCGATCAATTCCGGAAGCAACCCCGGCCATCCCGCGAAAGATATTTCCGCCGCCAATGACAACGCAAACCTGAACGCCTGCCTCGCGCACGGAGCGAATTTCGGCGGCAACCCGCTCGACCATCGCCTGGTCGATGCCATAGGGCTTGTCACCCATCAGCGCTTCGCCCGAAAGCTTCAATAGGACCCGACGGTATTTACCCGCTTTTGTCATGTTTCCCGCCCAAAATACCCGTGGCGTTGGTGCCACCCGCGCCGGTGTGTGCACCTTATACAATTCGGGCCCAAAAGCGAATACCGCATTTGAGCGGTATCCACTTTGGGCCCGACAGAACAGTCGATGTGTCAGCTACCGGCGACCGCGGCGACTTCGGCGGCGAAGTCTTCCTGCTTTTTCTCCAGTCCTTCGCCAAGACCGAACCGGACAAAGCCGGTAATTTCGACAGGTGATCCGAATTCCTTGCCCTTGACTTCCAGCAGTTTGGCAATCCGGGTCTCGCCATCGACGACAAAGGTCTGCTGCAGCAGCACCACTTCTTCATAGAACTTGCGCAACCGGCCCTCGACCATCTTCTCGATGATCTCTTCCGGCTTGCCGGACGCGCGCGCCTGCTCGCTCAACACGTTTCGTTCGCGCTCAATCGCTTCAGGGTCGAGGCTGTCGACGTCCAGCGACTGCGGGCTCATGGCCGCGATGTGCATGGCGATCTGCTTGCCCAGCGCATCAAGCTTGTCAGCCGGCGCATCGGACTTCAGGGCCACCAGAACGCCGATTTTGCCAAGACCTGGCGCCACATCATTGTGAATGTAGCTCGAGATCACGCCATTATCGACGCTTAGCGACGCCACGCGGCGCAGGCTCATGTTCTCGCCAATCGTCGCGATCAGGTGGGTCAGCTGATCTTCCACCGAGCGGCCTTCCTGCCCATAGTCTGCGGACCGTACGGCTTCCAGGTCACCATTGTTGGCCAGTGCCAGCGCGGCCACCCTGGATACGAAGTCCTTGAACATGTCATTCTTGGCAACGAAATCGGTCTCGGCATTGACCTCGACCAGCGCGGCCGCCTTCGCGTCATCACTGACGGCCACGCCGACCAGTCCCTCGGTCGCAGCGCGACCAGCCTTCTTGGCAGCGGTCGACAGACCTTTTTTGCGCAGCCAGTCGACGGCCTCGTCGAGGTTTCCGCCGGTTTCGGTCAGCGCTTTCTTGCAGTCCATCATTCCGGCGCCGGTTTTCTCTCGCAGTTCCTTGACGAGAGCAGCAGTAATTTCAGCCATGATAACTCCTGATCCTCCAAGCTTGCCTTTGCTCAGATAAATTGTGGAAGCCCGTTCGAGGGAGCCTCAGGCAGACTCAGCTTCCTTCTTTGCTTCATCGTCCGCTATCCCGGTGTCGCCGGCGTCCGTGGCCGCCTCGTCACCATCAGCCTCGGCCTGCGGTTGCGCCTCGGGCAGCGCTTCAGCCACCGGCTCTTCAGCCTCGCCAATGTCGCCACCGGACGCGGAAAGCTCCTCCTGCAGACCGTCCAGCACGGCGGCCGCCACCAGATTGCAGTAGAGCTGAATGGCCCGGCTGGCGTCGTCGTTGCCGGGAATGGGGAAGGTTATGTTGTCCGGATCGCAGTTGGTATCGACCACGGCGACGACAGGAATACCAAGCTTGCGGGCCTCCTGAATGGCGATCTCTTCCTTGTTGGTATCGATGACGAACATCAGATCGGGACGTCCGCCCATGTCCTTGATACCGCCCAGCGCGCGTTCCAGCTTTTCACGCTGACGGGTCAGTTCGAGGATCTCCTTCTTGGTCAGCCCGGAAATCTCGCCCGAAAGCTGTTCTTCAAGCGCCTTCAAGCGCTTGATCGATCCGGAGATGGTCTCCCAGTTGGTCAGCATGCCGCCCAGCCAGCGATGGTTGACATAGTGCTGGCCGCAACGCCGCGCCGCTTCGGCAATGGGCTCGGCCGCCTGGCGCTTGGTACCGACAAACAGCACGCGACCGCCGGCCGCCACCACTTTGCGCACTTCGTCGAGCGCACGGTGCAGCAGCGGCACCGTAATCGACAGGTCAATGATGTGCACCTTGTTGCGTACCCCGAAGATATATTGCTCCATCTTCGGGTTCCAGCGGTGTGTCTGGTGTCCAAAATGAACGCCGGCTTCGAGCAGTTGGCGCATAGAAAATGTGGGCATAACCAAGCCGTCTCTCCTTTTCCGGTTGAACCTCCGCAGGACGTGACCATGACCTGGCACCGGAGGGTAAGGCTGTGGTCCCTACCCGCTCCCGCGTGTGAAATCACCGGCGTCATACGCCCTCGGGCCGAAGAATTCAAGCCTTTTGTGGCTCGGGCTCACGTCTTGAGAAAATGAAGTTGCTGCCCCCGAACCCGGCAGCCTCCGGGATATGGGCGTGAATTGCGTCGTCGGTTTTCTCCAGTTGCGGCAACACCGGCACGACGGGCCGAGCCCGCGCCAGGGCAAGGGCTTCGCTGACATTTCCGGCACGGCTCAGCTCCAGAAGGTTCATGCGCTGGGGAAACATCAAAGCCCGCACATTCAGACCGCACCGCCTGACAATATCTTCAGGCGCGGCCCAGAACGCCCCCACAGCCTCGGTACCGT
>RFJA01000295.1 GCA_003695065.1 Alphaproteobacteria bacterium | reverse complement strand
GTGGTTGATCTGGATCAGCCGGTTGGAGCGGACCAGTTGCCGCCGTCCGAGACCGGCTATTTCATCAAGGCGGAAGGACACCGCGGGGCCGGCCCCGGCGAGGCAGCACCCGGCTTTGCCTTCGCCCCTGATGCGCCCGGCGCGTTGGACAATCTGTCCGCGATGGCCAAAGACTGGCGCCAGGCGCTGGTGCAGGCGTCCTGCACCGGGATCCAGGTGGGGGTGTCGGTCCTGATCGACAAAGGCAAACCGCTCGCCATTTCCTGCGTGCGCGACTGTCACCCGCTGCCACACAGCAAGGGGACCATGTCGCTTCGGGAAAGCTGCTGGATTCCGGACATTGCCGCCGACACGGTTCGGCGGCTCGCCCATCTCGGCTGGCAGGGATGCGCCATGGGCGAATACCGATATGACACGCAAACCGGCACGTTTAACCTCATCGAGATCAATTTCCGGTTCTGGCAGTATCTGCACCTCGATCTGTGGGCAGGCGTTGATTACCCGCGCATGCAAGCGGAATGGTTTCTTGATGGGCGCACCACCTTCTCGACGACACCGCGCCTGGGCGTGATATGCCGCGACACCTGGCCGGGGGAAGTGGCACAGCTTGTCAACGAACTGCGGCGCGAGGACCTCTCCTGGGGTGGCAAGGCGGCGTCCGCATGGCGGTTTCTTGCGCGGTTTTGCGATCCGCGCATTCATCAGGATTTCTGGTTTCCGGGAGACCGCTTGCTCTATTGGCGAAATCTGGCGGGCTTCCTCAGTGACGAATTTCGCTCGCTCATTGGACGTGGCCCCATCCAGAGGGCGGGATCCGACCCATGAAGCAGGCCATAAAACGACTGATTCTCCATATCGCCCGTGCACTGGGCCTGTTTGCTCTGGCGCGCCGCCTGACGGCGGACCGGCTGCGCATACTGGGCTACCACGGTGGATCGCTGCGCGACGAACATGTGTTCTCCCCGGGCACCTTCATGACCCGGGCCACTTTCGCCGGGCGCCTGCAGTTTCTTGTCGACCGGGGCTATCCGGTCCTGTCGCTCGACGACGCGCTCGAAAAGCTGGAGGGGGGAACCCTGCCGGCAAACGCCACCGTGATCACCATTGACGACGGCTGGTACGGCACGCTGGTTCACATGGTTCCGGAACTGGAGGCAAGGGGATTTCCGGCTACCCTGTACATGTCCACCTACTACATGGAAAAGGGGACCCAGGTGTTCAACATGTACCTGGCTTACCTGTTGTCCCGGCCGGCCGAGGGATTGCTCGACCTTTCCTCACTCGGCAGCGACCTGTCGGGTCATTACGACCTTGGCACTCCGTACGAGCGCAGAGCAGCCCTGACCGTGCTTCGCGACCATGGCGAGTCGCGACGCACCGCGGAACAGCGCCAGGACCTGTTGCGACGCCTGTCGGAAGTGCTTGGCATCGACTGGCAGGAGGCGGAAGCGGCCCGGCTCTTTACCTACATGACCCCCGCGGAGGTTGCCTCGCTGCCCGAGCGGGGCATTGCGCTGGAACTGCATACCCATCGCCACCCGGAGATAAGACAGGGGTCCGAGATCATCACCCGGGAAATCGAGGACAACCGCGCCGCGCTCGGCCGCGTGGTAGCGGGGCCATTCACCCATTACTGCTATCCGAGCGGTTTTCACGACCCGAGTCACTACCCCTATCTGGCCGAGGCCGGCATCAAAAGCGCCACCACAACAGACGCCGGGCTTGTGCGCAGAAACTCGCATCGCTACGTGCTGCCGCGCATTCTTGATTCGCAAGAACTGAGCCTCATCGAATTCGAGGCCGAAATGTGCGGCTTTCTGGATCTTCTTCGGGGCGCAAGGGGAGGAACGCGGTCGCTGAGCGGATCTTAAGGAATGATCTATCTTCTTGCGCTTTAATGGAGTGACTGGTCCTACTTGGGGAACAACTGCCGCATGTATTCACTACCGGGTCTCGTTCAATCCGCGTTTTATCGATCCTGGCAACTGCTGACCTGTTTTTCCAGTTTGGACACGTGGCGGCGCATTCGCCTTGCTGCGCGGCGCTATGAAAGTTCTGTCCCGGCTGTCGCGGGAAGGCTGTTGCGGCTTTATCTGGCCGAGCGCTTCCAGCCTGAAGAGGCGCTTACCATTGGCCTCGCCGACCCCAGAAAGCCGTTCTCGGATCGAAGCAACCATTTCAGTGGTGAACGTCTTCATGCACTGGAAATGGCGGTCAATGCGCCGGACCGCGCCATGTGTCGGGACAAGCTCCTGTTTGACCTCTATTGCCGACATTTCGACCTTCCGGTTCCCGATCTGTATGGGGTGCTGTCCTGGTTCGGGTCGCGCCGCGCAGACGGGACACCACTGGCCACGGAGGCCGACTGGCGGGCGTTCGCCAGAACTCTCCCTCCATCCTTTCTCGCCAAATTGAGAGGCGGCAACATGGGCCGCAACATCCACGCCATGGGTACGGGTTCAGACGACCCGACCGAGGACGCGGTTGCCACGCTGGCCCGGGAACTCAGGGCGATACCGAAAAAGGGAGAGGATTACCTGATCCAGGAGCGGCTGTATGCCCACGAGGCGATCACCCGGCTGACGGGATCGCGTTCTGTTTCCACGATTCGGATTTTTACCCTGATTTCCGACGACACAACACCCGGCATCTACGGCGCCTATTTGCGCACCATCATCGGTGATTCGGTGACCGACAATGTAAGCGACTACAGAACCGGCAAATATACGGGCAATATCATCGCCGCACCCGACATGGAGACCGGCAGGATCGAATGGGCCTGGCAGCCCTACACCGACGGCGTCGGGGGCCGCCTGGTCGACAAGCACCCGAGAACGGGCGAAGCCTTTGCCGATTTTACCGTCCCTCACTGGAGCGCGCTGTGCGACCTTGTAAAACGTGCCGCCTCCTGTTTCATGCCTTTGCGTTTCATCGGCTGGGACGTGGCAATCACCCCCGATGGGCCGGTTCTGATCGAGGCCAACGAACTTGCCCAAAATGGCCTGAGCGGCCAGTGGGTCATTGCGCTCCGCCAGGCCCTGAAAGCCGAGGCGGCCCGTCTCAACAGAGCCTGACGGTACCGCCGACACCCTGCGGCTTCCCGGCGACCGGTCTTGAATCGGCAGCGCGGCTCCGCGTGCGCTCACGTCCTGTCATATGGAAAGTCCTGTCAGGTGAAATCGACCGTGCCGCCACCCACACCTTGCGTAACGCGCTCAAATATTTTATGCTTAAAATAGTTAGCAACATTCAGAATGATGGGTTCTCATTCATGTGGAAACCACCCGAGCGTATTCGTTTCGACCCCACGCCCGGTCGCTGGCCGACCGCCGAAGAAGCTGCCGGCGCCCGGCTGTTCCAGCCCGTCAAGGTTGGTCCGGTCACCCTGGAGGAACGCACCTGGGTGCCGGCCATGGTGCCCTGGCGCGCAACCGAAGAGGGCTTCGTCACGCCCGAGGTGCTGGCCTGGTACCGTCGTTTTGCCGAGGGCCAGCCCGGTGCCATCGTGGTCGAGGCCACCGGGGTGCGCGATATCCCATCGGGTCCGTTGCTCAGGATCGGCGACGACCGGTTCGTGCCAGGGCTCAGGGAGCTGGTCGAAACGGTGCGCGAAGCGTCAGGCGGCAGGACGAAACTGTTTATCCAGATCATCGATTTTCTCACCATCCGGCGCCGGCCTGATCCGGACAAGTTCTTTGATCGTTTTCTCAAGATCACCGACCGCCACCGGGAAGCGTTGGGCATACAAGACGAAGGGGTCATCCGT
>RFJA01000294.1 GCA_003695065.1 Alphaproteobacteria bacterium | reverse complement strand
GGCACGATTGATGCCGGTCTCGGTGCGCCGCTGACACTCTCGCCCGAGAATCACCAGGCCAGCCGGGGCGTCTGGCCGATGGTCATCGACGGCGGCGCGTTCCAGCCGCTCGACTGGTCGATAATTCCGTGATCGGAGGAGAAAGCCGACAGCCCGACCGGCCCCAAGGCGGCCGGGGCAAGCGCCGGGCCTTAACTGGCTTGCAGACTTGTGACCACCTCGCTGGCACCGGGCGGCGGGTAAGGTTCCAGGCGGTCACGGCTGAGCACGGCCTGGGCGAGCTTGGGGTCCGGGTGGTAGGCGTCGGCAATCCGGGCCACGCCGCGCAATGCCGCCTGCTGGCTGAAGAAGGCGACCACGGTCAGCCACAAGATTCGCAGCGCCAGGCCAACCGACGCGTTGTCCACATAAATCAGCGCCAGCCGACTCTTCCAGGGGCGTACCAGACGGTTGTAGTCAAGCTTGGGGTTTTCGCTATGCTCCAGAACCTTGCCCAGGTTCATGAACACGATCGACGCAAGGTCGGTGATGCCGGGCTTGATCGAGATGATCCGGCGCTCTTCCTCGGTAAACGCATCAACAATGGAACGCACATTGGCCCGCGGACCAACCAGGCTCATCTGGCCGGCCAGCACATGCCAGAATTGCGGCAGTTCGTCGATCTTGGACGCCCGCAGAAAATGGCCGAGGCGGGTCACCCGGGGGTCCCGCGACGAAATGATTTCGTCGGGCTTGACGTTCTTTTTCATGGAAATCGAACGCAGCTTGATGAACCGGAAGGGTCTGCCGCCGGCACCGATCCGCTCCGCTATATAAAACGGATTATGGAAATCCTCCAGCCAGATGGCGATCATGGCCAGCAGGATAAACGGCGCCCCGAGAATGGTGCCCACAAGGCCCCCAGCGATATCGATCAGCCGCAATAGAGGCGACTGGGTCGGGGCCACCCTGATCCGCGATGACGGGAAGGGAATAACCTTCCGCCCAACGTCCCCGTTATCCTGGTTTATCGTATCGGACTGTTTCGCCTGGGTGTGGAATCCATCAAGCATTCGTTTCCGGCCCGTTGGAGTTTGAATTGTTGTTTTGTACCCGCTTATCGAACAAAAGTGGCGGCATTGTGGTGAAAAGAGGTTTACGTCAGGTAAATGACGACCACGTGAACTCGCTAGCTGTATAGCGACGTTAAAACACCATTTCAATCCCGTATATCGGTTGGAATAGAATTTATACCAATTCTATAGAATCGAGAGCTTCCCATTGGCCCGGCAGGCAGAGATTGCAGACCGCCGGGGAAGATTGTAGCGTCATCCCCGACGCAGCAGAGGGAGCCAAGCCATGAAGTTCTATGATTGCCAGCCTGCCCCGAGCCCGCGGCGCATTCGTATCTGCATTGCCGAGAAGGGGCTCGATATTCCTGTGGTCCAGGTGGACCTGCGCAACGGCGAACACCTGGGCGAGGCGTTTCGCAAAATCAATCCCCAATGCACGGTTCCGGTTCTGGAGACACGGGAAGGTGAGCATCTCTGGGAGTCGGTGGCGATCTATCGCTATCTGGAGGAAATCCAGCCCGATCCGCCGCTCATGGGCACGACACCGCTGGAAAAGGCGATGGTCACCCAGTGGGATCACCGTATCGAGATCGAGGGGTTCTATGCGGTGGCGGAAGCGCTGCGCAATACGGCAAAGGGGATGAGAAACCGGGCCATTACGGGGCCTGAGAATTATCCCCAGATCCCGGAGCTGGCGGAACGGGGGCGCAAGCGCGCCGTCACATTCCTGCGGGTTCTGGACGACCGGCTGGGTCACAGCCGGTATGTCGCGGGCGACTTTTACAGCGTCGCTGATATTACCGGCCTGGTGGTGGTGGATTTTGCCGGCTGGATCAAGCTCGATATCTCGGAGGGATACCCCAATCTGAAACGCTGGCATGACGAAGTGTCGGCTCGTCCCAGCGCAAAACTCTAGGGACCGAGCTTCAGAAAAGCAGGCCCCTTTCGGCGAGCCAGGCCGGGTCCGGCCCGGCCCAGCGAAACCGCCCAAGGTCGACCCGGCCGTGGCTATCGAAGATCACGCCTTCGGCTTCCAGCAGGGCGCGTTGCGGCCCGCCGCCCGTCTCGCCGGGGCGCGGGCTGATCTCGCCTCTCGCGTTGATCACTCGCTGCCAGGGCACGTCAGTGCCGTCGGGCAGCGCGAACAGGGCATATCCCACCATGCGCGGTGTGACCCCCGCCAGATAGTCGGCGATCTGGCCGTAGGTCGCCACCCGGCCCGGCGGTACCAGGCAGGTCAGGGCGTACACTTTTTCGTAAACCGAGAGGTTGTTCCAGGGCATCCGGATTCCATAGGCTGGCCATCGGGACCTGTTTTGGCCACTATGGCGCAATCGATACCAGAGGAAAATACCATATGGACGTTCCCGCGTTTCGCAAACAGGGCCATCGCCTGATTGACTGGATTGCCGACTATATGGAAGCGGTCGAGAACCATCCGGTCCGCGCCCGCGTCCGGCCGGGCGAAATTTCAGCCCGACTGCCGCAATCAGCGCCGGAAGCGGGGGAGCCGTGGGACGAAATCCTTGCCGATCTGGACGACATCATCATGCCCGGAATCACCCATTGGCAGCATCCCATGTTCATGGCCTATTTTCCGTCGGTCTCAAGTCCGCCGGCGGTGCTCGCCGAGATGGTGATCGCCGGGCTCGGGGTCCAGGGCATGATGTGGGAAACGTCACCCGCAGCGACCGAGCTGGAGACCCGGGTCATGGACTGGCTACGCCAGGCGATGGGGTTGGCGGACGGCTTTCATGGCGTGATTCAGGATAGCGCGTCGTCCTCCACCCTGTGTGCAGTGCTGAGCGCCCGGGAGCGCGCCACGGCAGGCGAGGGTAATGCCCAGGGCGGCAAGGCGTTTGCAAACTTGACCATCTACAGCTCGACCGAGGCGCACAGCTCGGTGGACAAGGCGGTGCGGATTGCCGGCATTGGCGACTCCCATTTTCGCAAGCTGCCAGTAGATGGCGAGGGAGCACTCGATTGCGCCGCGCTGGAAGCGGCCATCATCGACGACAAGGCAGCGGGTCTCGTGCCGGCGCAGGTGGTGGCGACGCTGGGGACCACGGGTACCGGTGCGGTGGACGATGTGGCGACCATCGGCGTGATTGCACGCCGCCATGGTCTGTGGCTGCATGTGGACGCTGCCTGGGCGGGCAGCGCCTTGTTGCTGCCCGAACACCGGAGCATGGGCCGGGGGCTCGACGTCGCCGACAGCTTCGTGATGAACCCCCACAAGTGGCTTTATACCGGCATGGACTGTTCGGCCTATTTCGTGCGCGACCCACAAGCGTTGCAGCGTACCTTCGCAATCTTGCCGGAATATCTGAAGACCGCCCAGGCAGATGTGATCAACTACCGCGACTGGGGCATCGCGCTTGGTCGCCGGTTCCGCGCGGTCAAACTCTGGTTCGTCTTGCGCAGCTACGGGCTCGATGGCCTGCGCAGCGAATTGCGTCGACATGTGGCGCTGGCTCGCGATCTGGCCCAAAGGCTTGCAGCCGAAGACGACTTCCAGATCCTCGTACCGCCTCGTCTTGCGCTGTTCGTGTTTCGCTACCGTCCCGAAGGGGTGACGGAGGGCGAACTCGACTCCCTGAACGAGCGGCTTCTGGCAGCGCTCAATGACAGTGGCCACATTTATCTCACCCGGGTTCGGGTGGACGGGCGGGTTGCTATTCGGGTCAGCGTGGGACAGACCGGCGTTGAGGCGCGTCACATGGAGCGCGCCTTTCACCTGATTACCGAACGTGCCCGGCGGCTTTAGGGCCCGGACCGTAAAGTCCGCACCGTCAAAGCCGCAATCCGAGACTCCGCTTGGTTTCGGCCAGTTGTCTGGGGTAGAGTATGGCACCGCCCGCCAACCAACGACTCTCATACACCCGATTTCAGGAAGATCCGATGCAGATTGCCACACCTTATCTGTTGTTTCTGGGCGATGCGCCTGACGACCTGGCGGCGAAGACGGCCAGAGGCATACTCCACTGGCGGTCCCGGAACTGCCTGGGACAGATCCGGCTGGCTGGATGCAATGCCGACCTCGGCCTGCCCGACATGACCATTCCCGAAGCTGCGGCAGCGGGCGTCAAATCAATGGTTATTGGTGTTGCCAATGCCGGCGGGGTCATTCCGGACCATTGGACCGATACCATTGTGGAAGCCCTCGAAGCCGGGCTTGATGTGGCAAGCGGCCTGCATCATCGTCTCGCCGACAATCCGGCCATTGCGGACGCCGCCCGTCGTGCCGGGCGCAGCCTGTTCGATGTGCGTCACCCGCGCACCAACCTCACGACCGGCACCGGCGCCAAACGACCGGGCAAGCGCTTGCTCACGGTGGGAACCGACTGTTCGGTTGGCAAGATGTTCGCGTCACTGGCCATTGAAGCAGAGATGCAGGCGCGCGGACTGAAGGCTGACTTTCGCGCCACCGGCCAGACCGGTATCCTGATTGCGGGATCGGGCATTTCAGTGGACGCCGTGGTGGCGGATTTCATTTCGGGTGCGGCGGAAATGATCAGCCCCGCCAACGACCCGGACCACTGGGACATTGTGGAGGGCCAGGGGTCGCTGTTTCATCCCTCCTTTGCCGGGGTGAGCCTGGGTCTTCTTCATGGCAGCCAGCCCGATGCGCTGGTTCTGTGCCACGAGCCGACGCGCCGCCATATGCGCGGCCTGCCCCATGCCCCCCTGCCCGACCTCGGGGATTGTCTGGCGGCCAATCTGCAAGCGGCGCGGCTGACCAACCCCGCGGTTCGGGCGATCGGGGTGGCGGTCAACACCTCCAGGCTTGACGACACGGCCGCGCGGGACTGTCTTGCCCGGATTGCCGATGACCTTGGCCTGCCGGCGACCGACCCGGTGCGGTACGGGGCCGGGCCACTGGTGGACGCGCTGGAAGGCTGATCCGTGGCCGGTCTCTCTGTCGTTCATGAAAGCTGGCCCATCCGGGGCGCGTTCGTTATTTCCCGCGGCGCACGAACCAGTGCCGAGGTGGTGGTGGTGACACTTGAAGAGGACGGCCAGGTGGGCCGCGGTGAATCTGTGCCCTATGCCCGCTATGGCGAAACCGTTGAAGGCGTTATGGCCGAGATCGAAGGCCAAAGGGATGCTCTAGCGGCCGGAATGACGCCCCAAGACCTGCAAGAGGCAATGCCGGCTGGCGCAGCGCGCGCGGCCGTCGATTGCGCGCTCTGGGATCTTATGGCGAAAAAGGCGGGAAAGCGCGTATGGGACCTGATGGAAATCGACCCGCCGCGCCCTGTGACCACCGCCTTTACCCTCAGCATCGGGACGCCTGACCAGATGGCCCGCGCCGCGGCGGAGGCCAGCCGCTATCCCCTGCTCAAACTGAAGCTTGGTAGCGGCGACATTGGCCTTGACCTGGACCGCGTGCGCGCGGTGCGCGCGGCCCGCCCCCGGGCCCGCATCGTGGTGGACGCCAACGAGGCCTGGTCGATCGGGGACCTTGAACAGGCGGCGCCCGCGCTGGCCGATGCACGCGTTACCCTCATCGAGCAGCCTCTGCCTGTGGGAGAGGACGCGGCCCTGGACGGGTTTGACTGCCCGGTAGCACTGTGTGCCGACGAGTCGGTGCATGACACGGACTCACTCGCACCGCTGGTCGGGCGCTACCAGTTCATCAACATCAAGCTCAACAAGACCGGAGGGCTTTCCGAGGCACTGAAACTGAAGGCAGCAGCGGCTGAAGCGGGCCTCGGAATCATGGTGGGATGCATGCTCGGCACCTCCCTTGCCATGGCGCCCGCCCTGCTTGTGGCCAACGGCGCCGCTGTGGTCGACCTCGATGGCCCCCTGTTGCTGGCGAAGGATCGCGCGCCGGGGCTTCGTTTCGAGGGTGAAACGATATTTCCGCCGGCACCGGAATTATGGGGATAGAGTCGGGACCCCGGGGCGCGATCAGATGGCGCGGGTGGCGCTCGCCAGCCAGGTTGCGGTCTCTTCGTCGAGATGCGGCGTCAGTTCATCGCGCACCCGGGCGTGATAGGCATTGAGCCAATTGGCTTCGGCGTCGGTCAGAAGCACCCGCTCGACCAGGTTGAGGTCGATGGGGGCAAGGGTCAGGGTCTCGAACTCGTACAGCTCAAGCGCGCTTTCCACGGATTGGGCGGTTTGCACAAGCACAAGATTTTCGATGCGGATGCCATAACCGCCCGGCTTGTAAAATCCGGGCTCGTTGGAAATGATCATCCCCGGTTGCAGCGGGGTTTTGGCGTATGCCCTGGAAATGCCCTGGGGGCCTTCGTGGACGCCGAGATAGGACCCGACACCGTGACCGGTGCCATGATCATAATTGAGGCCCACCTGCCACAACGGCATACGCGCCAGCACATCCAGTTGGGCGCCGGTGGTGCCCTTGGGAAAACGCGCTGTTGCGATGGCGATATGACCCTTGAGCACGCGGGTGAAACGGTCGCGCTGTTCGGCGCTGGGCGTGCCGCCGATGGCAACGGTGCGGGTGACATCGGTGGTGCCGTCGAGGTACTGGGCGCCGCTGTCAACCAGATAAAGCTCGCCCGGCTTCAATGGCCGGTTGGTTTCGGGTGTGACCCGATAGTGCACGATCGCGCCATTGGGGCCGGCGCCGGAAATGGTATCGAAGCTCAGCCCCTGGAACAGCGCGCCCTCGCGCCGCAGCGCTTCCAGCTTGTCGGCGGCGGCGATTTCGTCAATGCCGCCGTGCGCCGCTTCCCGGGCAAGCCAGGCGAGAAACCGGGTCACCGCCACGCCATCGCGCTTGTGGGCGGCCCGGGCGCCGGCGATCTCGGTGGCGTTCTTGATTGCTTTGGCAAGCTGACAGGGGTCGGACTTTCTGATGATGGTCGCGCCAGCCCGGTCGAGTGTCCGGATCACCGCGGATGATGCCAGCGCCGGGTCCACCAGGACGGATTTGCCACCTTCGCCAAGGATAGCAAGCCCGTGCGCAAAGTCGGTCTTGGGATGGAGGCGTACGGCATCGCCAAGATGGTGGCGCAGGCGGTCGGTTACCTTGGCGGGGTCGATATAGAGATCAACGCCACCGTCTTTATCGAGAATGGCAAAGGCGAGTACCAGCGGGGTATGCTCCACATCGCGTCCGCGAATGTTGAGAAGCCAGGCGATGGAATCAAGCGCCGTGATGACCGCCGCGTCGGCGCCGGCGGCCGCTATTTCCGCCGCCATCCGCTGTCGCTTGCTGGCGGAACTCTCTCCGGCATAGGTCTCGCCATGGGGCACCGCCTCATACGGTGGCGGTGCGGGCTGATCGGGCCACACCGCGTCAATCGGGTTTGTCTCCACCGCGACCAGTTCGATACCGTGCTTGCCCAGCGTCTTTTCCGCCTTGGTGACCCAGGGCTCGCCATGCAGCCAGGGGTCGTAGCCAATACGCGCACCGGGCGATGCCACCTCAACAATCCACTCTTCGGCCGGGTCGTCGATCAGGTGGCGGAATAAGTAGTCCTCGCCATTCACCTGGGCGCGCGCCTGAAGCGTGTAGCGTCCGTCAACGAACAGGGCCGCAGCGTCCTGCAGCACCACAGCCAGCCCCGCCGATCCGTCAAAACCGGTCAGCCACGCAAGCCGCCGGGCATAGGCGGGGGTGTACTCGCTTTTGTGTTCGTCGGTGTGGGCGACGACGAAGCCATCGAGGCCGCGCCGCGACAGTTCTGCTCGCAGCGCGGCGAGCCGCTGATGGTGGGTGGCTTTGCGGTCAGCCTTGGCGTCCATGGACACTCCTATTGGTCAGCCGCCTGCCGGGCTGCCTCCTCTTCAACCACGGTCCCGATGGCCTGGGTCACGCGGGCGAGATCCTCCGCCCCGATGGTGAACGCGGGTGTTACGTAGATGGTGTCCCCGATGGGCCGAATCCAGACCCCTTCCCGCTCGAAGCGTTGGCGCAGGGCAACCGGATCGTGGATCCTGTGCATTTCAACCACGCCTATGGCGCCCTTGACCCGCACATCCTTGACGCCGGGGAGGCCGCGGAACTGCTCCAGGGACTGGGTGAGGTGGCCCTCGATACGGCGCACCTGTTCAAGGCGCGGCTCGGCCTCGAACAGATCGAGAGACGCGTTGGCCGCGGCGCAGGCCAAGGGGTTGCCCATGAAGGTGGGGCCATGCATGAACGCCCTCGCCGGGTCATCCGACAGGAAGGCATTGTAAACTTTGTCGGTGGCCACAGTCGCCGCCAGCGGCAGGGCGCCGCCCGACAGCGCCTTGCCGAGACAGATAATGTCGGGCACCAGGTCCGCCTGTTCGCAGGCAAACATGGTGCCGGTGCGGCCAAACCCGGTAAAGATCTCGTCGGCGATCAGCAGCACATCATGGCGGCGCGCCACCTCGGCCATGGCACTGAGCGCCGCCGCATCATGAAACTTCATGCCGCCGGC